>JAYTZB010001032.1:0-5389 GCA_043742085.1 Polyangiaceae bacterium | reverse complement strand
CGGCCTTCGAGCGATGCCGTCTGGAACCGCTTCTTGTAGTTCAGATCGGCGCACGCACGGCACATCGCGTCGTAGAAGAAGTGCAGCTTCTTGAACTCCGTCTTGCAGACGTAGCAAGCCCGCGGCTTGATCAGCTCGCGCGCGTCCGTCGCAGCATCGCTTGCAGCATCGACCGCCCCCGCATCCGCATCCGCATCCGCACGGTCGGCCTCGACCAGCTGCGGCGGCGCCTCGAACACCTCGGCCCGTCGCGCCGCGCGGATCTCCGTCGACGCACGCACCTCCCGATCGTGCGTGAGCACCTTCTTGCGCACGATCCGCCGGAACGCCTTCGCGCCGTGCCGGTTCTCTTCACGCGTCGGTCGCGACACCCGACCCGCCGCGATGAGGAACGCGACGCGCAGGTCCTCGGGCATGTCGCTGAGGAGCGTGCGGTCCTCGAGGATCGACTCGAGGAGGACGAGGCAACGCTGGAGCTCTTCCGGCGTGATGACGGGCATTTCGCCCACCTACTTAGCGGCAGCGCGTATCTTCGGCAACGACAGCGTCGGATCGTCGATGGCGGCCTCTCGCACCACCCGGCCTTTTTCGAGCATCACCACCTGATCGCCGAGCGCGCTGGCCTCCTCGGCGTGATGCGTGACCAGGATCGCCGGGATTTTCTCGCGTGCGAGCCACTCGCCGACCTCGGCGAGGAGCTCGAGCTTGACCCCGGCGTCGAGCGCCGAGAAGGGCTCGTCGAGGAGGAGCGCCCGCGGCTTCATCGCGAACGCGCGAGCCAGCGCTACGCGCTGTGCCTCGCCGCCGGAGAAGGTCTGCGGCCGGCGCGCGGCGAGATGACCGACGCGCATCTTGCCGAGCATCTCGACTGCGATGGCGCGCCGATCGGCCTTGGGGAGCGCTCGGCTGATGCCGTACATGACGTTGTCCTCCGCGGTCATGTGCGGGAAGAGGGCGAGCGACTGGAAGACGTACGCGACGCGGCGCTCGTGGATGGCGAGTTGCACGCGCCGCGCGTCGTCGAACCAGACGTCGTCGCCAAGGGTGATCCGGCCCGCGTCGGGCCGCACGATGCCGGCGATGCACCCCAGCGTGCGGCTCTTGCCGGAGCCCGACGGACCAAACAGGACCGTCACGCCGGGTTTCACCTCGAAGGCCACGTCGAGCCCGAAGGACTTGGTGCGCAGCACGATCCGCACTGCGAGGACGTTGCTCACCGGTTCTCCGCGGGCGGCGCGGTGAGCTTGCCGCCCGCGTAGAGGAGACCGAGGACGAGGACCGTCAGCACCACCACCATCGACGTGGCTTCGCGGTTTCGCTGCGCTTCGACCGCGCTGTAGATGGCGAGGGATGCCGTCCGCGTCTTGCCGGGTATGTCGCCGGCGACCATCAACGTGATCCCGAACTCGCCGATCGCGCGCGCGAACGCCAGCATGAGCGCCGCGGCGACCCCGCGCGTCGCGAGCGGCATCTGCACCGAGAAGAACGCGCGCAGCTTCGTGGCGCCGAGGGTGCGCGCGGCGAGCATCAACGTCGGATCGGTCTGCTCCAGCGCCGCGCGAACGCTCTTCACGACGAGCGGCAGGGCGCTGATCGTCGCCGCTACCACCGCGCCGGTCATCGTGAACACGATCGTGCTGCCCGTCAGCGCCGTGTACGCGCGACCGACGATCGTGCCCTGTCCGAGCGTCGCGAACACGTAGTAGCCGAGAACGGTGGGCGGCATGACCATGGGCGCGGTCGACACGACGTCGAGCAGATCGCGGCCGGGAAATCGGTAGTTCGCAAGCAACGCCGCGATGGCGATCCCGATCACGGCCGCGAAGGCGGTCGCAATCGACGCGACCTCGAACGAGAGAAAGAGGGGCCCGAAATCCAAGCGAGCTACTTCGACGGCGGCGCGTCTTCTCCGGGGAGGAGGAAGCCGTGCTTGGCCATGATCGCGTGGCCCGCCTCGGACGCAACGAAATCGAGGAAGGCGCGCGCCTCGTTGGGCTTGCCGCCGCCCACGCCGCCTTTGCAGATCACCATCGCCTGATCGAGGGGCTCGTAGAGCTGCGGATCGACGAGCACGTAGCTGCCGCCGGACTCGATGGCGAGCGACAGCGCCACCACCGCGATCTCGGCGTTGCGCGACTGCGCGAACATCATCGCCTGCTGCACGTTCTGACCGTAGACCGCGCGCGGCTTCACGTCGTCCCACACGCCTGCGCGCTGCATCGCCTGCTGCGCCGCCATGCCGTACGGAGCGTGCTCGGGGTTCGCGATGGCGATCTTGGTGAGCTTCGGATCGCGAAGACCCTCGAGCGTCGCCGGTAGCAGCGCCTTGTCCTTCGACCACATGACCAGGCGACCGCGCGCGTAGAGCTGCTTCGTCGTCCCGTCGCAGGCCTTGGCGCGCACGACGTCGTCGACGTAGGCCATGTTCGCGGCTGCGAAGACGTCGTAAGGAGCGCCCTCGGCGAGCTGCTTGGTGAGCACGCCCGTCGACGCGAAGCTCAGCTCGACGTGCTTGCCCGAGGCGCGCTCGAATGCGGGAGCGACCTCCGCGAACGCGCTCGAGAGATCCGAAGCCGCCGCGACGAGGAGCGGCTCGCCCTTGCGGCTGCCCGAGCCCGAGCCCGAGCCCGCACCCGTGCCGGTCCCCGGTCCGCCAGCGCCGCGCTTGTCGTCGCACGCGAAGCTACCCAGCGTGACGCACGCAGCGACCACCACGGTCGCCGCCATGCGGAGACCGCCGATCCTACTTCGCGGTGATGAGCGTCCCGACATCCTCGCCTTCCAGCGCGCGCGTGATCATGCCGCGCTCGAGGCCATTGACGATCTGGAGCTCGGTGCAGAAGCGCGAGCGCGTGAGGTACTTGATGACGACGGTCTCGAGCACCATGTCGGGGAGATCGGCCTTGAGGAGCTCCTCTGCGGTGATGCGCGGGATGTGCTTCGCGTTCTTGTTCTTCTTCGGGTCATCATCGAAGAGCCCGGCCTCGTCCTTGATGAAGAGCGCGCGCGTGCAGCCGAGCGCCTCCGCGGTGAGGAACACGCCGGCATCGGTGCGGTGCTCCGGGATACGGCCGCCCTCGGTGGGCTTCTCCCAGTAACCGAAGGGCGGCATGCCCGTCATGATCGGGATGCAGCCCATGTTGAAGTAGAGCGGCAGCTTCTCGAAGTCGTCGTTCATGATGTAGATGCCGCCGTGCTTGGCGAGGAGCATCTGCAGCATGCGAGCGTTCTGGCGCGGCACGTATCCGCCGAGCGCGGCGAGGAGGCCGGTCGGGAGCTCGAGATCGCTCGCGACGGCATAGACGTGGCGCGCGCGCGTCCCGCCGCCGCAGCAGAGCAGCATCTTGTACTTGTCCTTCACCGCGACCAGCTCGTCGAGGATCGGGAAGACGGCCTCGCGCCCGCGGTCCATGACCGACTGGCCGCCCATCTTGATGACCTTCACGTCGGGCATCATCGCGACGGGCGAGTAGTCGAAGCCCTTCGCGTCGCTCGTGGACGTCAGCGAGGAATCGGCGAGCTTGCTGGGTAGCTTGCGTCGTTCGTGGGGGCTGTTCATCTCAGGACTCCTTCACGATGATGGTGCCGACCGGCTCGCCGGCGAGGGCCTTGGTGAGCTGACCGGGCACGAGCCCGTTGACGATCTGCACGTGCTTGATGTGCCGCGCGCGCTTCCACGTGGTGAACATGGCGTGGTCGAGGATCAGCTCCTCGGGCATGTTCTGGAGAAGCGCCTCGAGCGTGGTGTGCTTGATGTGCTTGGCGTCGCTGTGCTTCTTGGGATCCTTGTCGTAGAGCCCGTCCTCGTCCTTCACGAAGATGATCCGCTTCGCGCCGAGCACCTCGGCGTGGATGAAGAGGCCGAAGTCCGAACCGTGCGTGGGCAGGACACCCTTGTCCTCGGGCGGCGGCTCCCAGAAGTGGTACGGAGGCGTCGAGATGACGATCGGCAGCATGCCGGTCTCGAGGTACAGCGGCAGCTCCCAGAAGTGCTCGCGCTGCATCACGATCGAGCCGTACTTCGCGAGAAGCGCGTTCAGGAAGACCGCGTTGCACTCCTCCATCGCGCCGACGAGCTGGGCGACACCGCCGAGCGGCAGACCCAGATCGAGCGCCACGCTCATCGTGTGCCGGACGCGCGTGCCGCCGCCGACCGAGAGCACCATCTTGTGCTTCTTGCTCGCGCGGATGTTCGCGAGCTCCTCGACGAGCGGACGCACTGCGCCCTTGCCACGGTCGAAGATCGACTGACCGCCGATGCCGACCATCACCACGTCGGGCATGATCGCGAACTCTTGCTCCGAGCTCGTCTTCGCGATGACGCGCTTGTCGACCAGTGATTCCCGCATGAGCGCGGACTCGATGTGCGTTCGGCCGTCGCCGGTGACCAACTTCGTCATGTCTCTTCCTTTGTCATGCCTTCGGCCGGATTGCTCGCAACAACGCCTGTTACAATCGGCGCATCAGCAGCGCTTTCCCGGGCCAGCGCGCGGATCAGGGGCGAGCTGACGAGCCCAGAGAGTACCCCGAACGTGGTGTGGATGATCAGCCCCGGGACCAGAAAAGCCCAGGCCACGGACGGCGCCTGCACCGCGAGCGTGATCGTGAAAATGGTAGCGAAACGGCCGAGCCCCATCATGCCGCCGAGCACCGACCACGCCAGAGGTCCGGGTTGTTTCGTCCGGTGGAGCCGGACCATGAGCGGTACGAAGAGGTCGCACACGAGGCCCGGCGTGATGTGCTTCAGGATCTCGAAGATGCCGTAGCGACCGTCACCCAGGAGAAACGCGACCGAGCCCATGACGAGGCCGGTGAGCGTCGCGCCGAAGCGCGTTCGCGTTCGGAGCGTCGCCACGATGTAGAGCGGCGTGAGGAGCACGAGCTTGTGACCGGGCGCGAAGGGGATGCTCGGGAGGAGCTTGAGCGCCTTGATCCCGAGCATCGTCAGGGAGAGCCCCGCGATGAGCGCGATGTCCTTCGCCAGGCGGCGATCGCGGCGGGGCCGCGCGGGTCCGTCGTCGGCGTTGTCCTCGTGCTCGTCGTCGACGCGGTCGACGTACTCCTCGGCGCGCGCGATCTGCCGATGCATGCGCTCCACGATGGGGCCGACGTCGCCACGCGCGATGCGCCCGAGGCTCGCCCAGAACCCGCGGACGCCAGCGACGAAGCCAGCGGGCGTGCGATTCCGCCCGCCGCCTCCGCCGCCTCCGCCTCCTCCGCCTCCGCCTCCTCCGCCGCCGCCGCCTCCGCCTCCGCCGCCTCCGCCGCCTCCGCGCCCCCGCATGCGTTCGTCGGTGCCGAGCAGCGCGAGCACCGCATCCATCGATGCCGCGATCACGTCGGGCGCGCCCAGCTTTCGCAGCCCGAGCGCGATGGCGCGCGTGTCACC
>JAYTZB010001031.1:0-2995 GCA_043742085.1 Polyangiaceae bacterium | reverse complement strand
CGGGTCCGGGCAGCTCGCCGATCGCGAGCACCGCGGCGAACGCCATGATCGCCATCACCGAGCATGCGATGTACACGACGCCGGCGCGCCCCGTTGCTGCGTAGAGCGCGCCGCCCAGCGAGGGCCCGACGATCATCGCGAGCTGCCACGACGAAGAGCCGAGCGCGACCGCCCGCTCGAGGTCCTTGCGCTCGACGAGGTTCGGCATCAGCGCTTGACCCGCGGGTCCGCTGAACGCGCGGATCGCCCCGAGCATGGCGAGCACCACGTAGATGGGGAGCAGAGCGCGCTGACCACGCAGCGCCATGACCGCGAGGATCGCCGCGCACGAGGCGACGCCGAGATGGCAGACGAGGATGATCTTCCGGCGGTCACGGCGGTCGGCGACATGACCGCCAGGCAGCGCGAGCAGGAACCCCGGCAGGAACAGCGCGAGGCCCGAGAAGCCGAGCGCGAGCGCCTGCCCGGTGATCTCGTAGACCTGCCAGCCCACCGCCACCGAGAGCATCTGCGTCGCCACGATGAGCGACAGGCGCGACATGAGATAGAGCGCGTAGCGCCGGTTCGCGAGCAGCGCGCGCACGCCGCCTTCGGGAGGGGTCCTGGTGGCCTCGGTACCGCCCATCACAGATCGATCTGCGTTCCGATCTCGATGACTTGATTGGGCGGTAATTTGAAGTGCGCCGTGGCCGGTCGTGAGTTGCGCGTGAGGAACGCGAACAGCGTCTCCTCGATCTCGCCCATCTGGCCGCCGGGCCCCGCCAGCATGGTCTCGCGACCGAGGAAGTAGGTGACGTCCTCGATGTCGGCGTCGAGGCCGGCCTGCTTCGCCTCGCGGAGGAGCGCCGGCACGTCCGGTGTCTCCATGAAGCCGTAGGTGCCGACGACGCGATGCAGACCACCGCCGAGCCTCTCCACCTTCGTTCGCTTGCCAAGCGAGACGAACGGAACGCGCGCGGTCACGATGGTTAGCAGGATCAGCGTCTCGTGCAGCACACGCAGGCGCTCGACGTGATGCACGACCACCGGCGGCACGCCTTCCGAGACCGAGGACATGACCACCCCGGTGCCGTGGATGCGGTACTGGAGGTGCTCCTTCGCGCTCACGCTCGGGCGCTGCGTCGACGGGCGGTCGACGCTGTACTCGGCGAGGAACTCGTCCACTGGCTTCGTACGGTCGGCGAGCGCGTTGGCGAGCATGCGGCGGCCGCGCCGCCACACCACCATCATCGTGAAGAACGTCGCGCCGATGACCACCGGCACGTAGCCGCCGCTCATGAACTTCGTGGCGTTGGCCACGAAGAACGGAATGTCGAACGACAGGAAGAAGACGAGGAGCGGCACCGCCTTCCACAGCGGCCACTTCCAGGTCTGGTGCACGACCACGAAGAACACGATCGACGTGATGGCCATCGTGCCGGTCACGGCGATGCCGTAGGCAGCCGCCAGCTTGGTCGACTCCTGCGCCCAGACCACGAGCGCGAGGCACGCGATGGCGAGCAGCCAGTTGATCTCCGGCACGTAGATCTGGCCCTCGGCCGTGCCCGACGTGTGCTTGATGGTGACGCGCGGGAAGAAGCCGAGCTGCACCGCTTGATTCGTAAGCGAGAACGCGCCGCTGATCAGCGCCTGCGACGCGATGATGGTCGCGGCGGTGGCGAGCGCGACCAGCGCATACGTGGCGGTCCCACGTGGCACCATGGCGTAGAACGGATTCGACGCGGCTGACGGATCGAGGAGCACGATCGCGCCCATGCCGAAGTACGCGAGGAGCAGCGAAGGGAACACCAGCGCGAGCCAGGCGATCCGGATCGATTTCGACCCGAAGTGTCCCATGTCGGCATAGAGCGCCTCGCCGCCCGTGATGGTGAGGACCACGCCGCCGAGCACCGTGATGCCGCGGAGCTTGTGATGGACGAAGAACTCGTAGGCGTGGAGCGGGTTGATGGCCGCGAAGACGTGCAGGTTCCGCGTCAGGTGATACGCGCCCAGCGCTCCGATGGTGAGGAACCACAGCACCATGATGGGGCCGAAGAACCTCCCGATCTTGTCGGTGCCGCGGCTCTGGATGACGAAGAGGCCGAGCAGCAGCACGCACGTGATGGGCACCACGTATTGCTTGAGGCCCGTCGCCTCCGCGCCGAGGCCTTCGACGGCCGAGAGCACGCTGATGGCCGGCGTGATCATCCCGTCGCCATAGAGGAGGGCAGCACCGGCGATGACCAGGAGCGCGACGAAGCCGATCGAGCGGCCTCGCCCGCGCATCCGCTCGGGCGTGAGCGCGAGCAGCGCGAGGATGCCGCCCTCACCGTCGTTGTCGGCGCGCATCACGAAGACGAGGTACTTCACCGTCACCACGAGCGTGAGCGACCAGACGATGAGCGAGAGCACGCCGAGCACGTTGCCTGCGGTCGCCGGCATGGGGTGCTCGCCGGTGATGCACTCCTTGAAGGCGTAGAGCGGGCTCGTCCCGATGTCCCCGAACACGATGCCGACCGCGCCGAGGACCAGGCCGGGGAGCGCGCCGCTGGGGTGTTTGTGACCCACGTGCTCGCCCTTTCCCGCGGTGGACGCAGCTGCCCTGGCCTGCCGCAGGCTTCGCGGCCCAGACCGCACTTCCTCGCCATTTGCGGGGGTCATCGGTGCCACTCTAACGCGGCCCGCGGCCGAGATGTGTCCGTATCCTGACGGTTCCGTGACGAAGCCCCAGGTAGGGTAACTCCATGAAGAAGCGCGATTTCGGATGGCTTGTCAGCCTCCCGTTCTACGCGGTCCACGTTGCCGCAGTGGTCGGCGTGGTCCTGGTCGGGTTCTCCTGGCAAGGCGTCGCGCTCGCGCTCGGGCTCTACTACCTGCGCATGTTCGGGGTCACGGGCGGCTACCACCGCTACTTCTCCCATCGGACCTACCGCACGAGCCGCGCGTTCCAGTTCTTCCTCGCCGTCCTCGCGCAGACCAGCGTCCAGAAGGGCGCGCTCTGGTGGGCCGCGCATCA
>JAYTZB010001030.1:0-1848 GCA_043742085.1 Polyangiaceae bacterium | reverse complement strand
GCACGGTCACGCGCTCGGCCTCTACAACGTGGCGACGCCCGATCCCGCGTCCGGGGCGGATGCGAGCCTCTTCGTCTACATCCACGCGAAGCTCATGGTCGTCGACGACGTCTTCTTCACGATGGGCTCGGCGAACCTCGCCAACCGCAGCATGACCGTGGACTCGGAGATCAACGCGACGTGGGTCGCGCAGCCGGGCAACGGCGAGCTGCGCGCCGCGATCCGACAGGTTCGCGTGCGGCTCCTGCTCGAGCACCTCGGCGAGGGCGCAGACGTGCGGCTCGTCGCGAGCGGTAGCGATCTCGTGGCGCGGCTCGATCGCTTCGCGGACGAGCGGCAGGGACGGCTGCGTCGTCACGATCTCCAGCACGAGGAGCCGAGCGCGATCGAGAAGGCGCTCCAGGGGCTCGCCTGCGACTACGTCGATCCCGAGGACGGCGCCGAGCCGCTGCCGCCGCCGTCGTCGACCCTCGACCCGCGCGCCGCCTGAGCTGCGCGGGGTCGCGCGGGGTCTCGCGGAGTCGCGAATTTGGCCCAGCGCCGGGGAATATGATGGCTTCTGGGGACCGTGCCCCTCCTCCGTACCCACACCATCCTCGCTGCTCTGCTCGTCCTCGCTCCGGTCGCCGCTCACGCCGCGCCCGCTTCCAAGAAGCCGCCCGCCGGGCCGCTCTCGTCGCAGGGCCCCGTGAAGCCCGCGGCGGCCAAGGCCAACGCGACCGCCGCGAAGGCGGCGCCCGCCGGGCTCCGGAATGCGTCGCACGGATCGACCGCGCGGCTCTCGTCCGCGGCCGCTCCGCAGCGCGTCGCCCCCAGCAAGAGCATCGGCTCGCCCACCGACGGCAAGCTCCTCAACGGCGTTCATCTCGAAGGCGCGCCGTACCTCCGCATCTATCCCGTCTACACGGGCAGCGACGTGCGATGGGGCACCGACACCCTGGTGGGGCTCGTCGATCGCGCAGCCAGGAGCGTGCGCAAGCAGTTTCCCGACGCCGTGCTCTCGGTCGGCCAGCTCTCCAAGAACGGCGGCGGCGAGGTCGATCGCCATGCCTCGCACGAGAGCGGACGCGACGCGGACGTCGGCTTCTACGTGAAGAGCTCGCTCGGTAAGCCGCTCCTCGCCGATCACATGGTGGCGTTCATCGGTGACGGCACGGCGCCCAGCTGGCCCGGCGCGCACTTCGACGACGCGCGCAACTGGGCGCTCGTGTCTGCCATCGTCGCGGACCCGCATGCGAAGGTGACGCATCTCTTCGTCGCCACGCCCATCCGCGAGCGCCTCCTCGCGTACGCAGCGAAGATCGGCGCTTCTCCCGCGATCCGCACGAAGGTCGCCGAGGTCCTGGCGCAGCCGCACGGCTCTCTTCCCCACGACGATCACTTCCACGTGCGCATCGCCTGCCCCTCGGGCCAGGACGGGAAATGCGTCGAGCAGCCGGTCGCCAAGAACCACGGCCGCGGCGCGGTGATGGCGTCCGCGTCGTCGTCGCATGGACACGCGGCTCACCCGACGCACGGTGGCACGGCGAGCAGCGCATCGGCGTCCAGCGCGCCGGCGCCCGCGCACGCGGCGCCTGCCTCCGGTCACGCGGCTCCCGCTGCACCGCCGAAGCCTGCGCCGCGCGGCGAGCCCGCCGAGGAGAGCGCGAAGAGCGAGTCTTCGATCCCGAGCCTCACCCCGTCCGTGCCTGGTCTTGATTCGGCGGTAATTCCGGCGCCGCTCACGGGCGTTCGCTCCACCTGGGGTACCGCGAAGGAGCTGCCGCCGCCGGCCAAGGCCGACGCGATCAGCGACCCGGACGGCGTCCTCGAGCACAACTGACCGTGGCGGGCGCGCCCCGTTAGACT
>JAYTZB010001029.1:0-2480 GCA_043742085.1 Polyangiaceae bacterium | reverse complement strand
AGCCACGTCGCGGTGAACGAGATGCCGAACTTCACCGGCGTGATGGCGATACCCCGCTTGATGCGCTCGCTCTTCGCGTTGAAGGCGTCGATCCGGGTGCGGCGCTCGGTGAGCTTCGAGCTGTCGACGAGCGACGTCCAGATGTGCGGGATGCGCCCGTCGCCTAGCTCCTGGCCATAGTGCGTGGTGTTGCTCGCGCCGGTACCGCGATAGAGGTTGCGCTCGCGCACCACCTCGGGCCGCAAGCCGAGCGTCCGGGCGATGCGATCGAGAATGTCCTCCATCACGAGCATGCCCTGCGGGCCGCCGAAGCCGCGGAACGCGGTGTGCGACGTGACGTTGGTCTTGAGCACGCGTCCTGTGAACGTCACCGACGGCACGTAGTACGCGTTGTCGAGGTGGAAGAGGCCGCGATCACAGATCGACTCCGAGAGGTCGAGCGCCCAGCCGCCGTCGGCGAAGAGATCGATCTTCGCGGAGAGCAGGCGGCCCTCGCCGTCGAAGCCGACGTCGTAGCGCGCGTAGAACGGATGCCGCTTCCCGGTGAGCTGCATGTCGATGTCACGATCGAGCTGCACGCGGACGGGACGCGACGTGCGCATCGATGCGAGCGCGACGTACGCCGCCCAGCCGTTGCCTTGCGTCTCCTTGCCGCCGAAGCCGCCGCCCATGCGCGGTGACTGCACGGTCACCTTGTTGCGCGGCACATGGAGGACGTGCGCGACGACCGCTTGCACCTCGGTGGGGTGCTGCGTCGAGGAGGAGACGAACATCTCGCCGTCCTCGCCGCCCTCCGCCCAGGCGGCCTGCGCCTCGAGGTAGAAGTGCTCCTGGCCGCCGATCTCGCACTCGCCGGTGATGCGATGCGGGCTCTTCGCGAGCTCGACATCGGAGTCGCCGCGCTTGATGACGTGCGGCTGCGTGTGGAAGCTCTCCTTCGCGACGGCGTCACGCGCACCGATGACGGCGGGGAGCGGCTCGTAGCCGACCTTCACGTGGGCAGCGGCACGGCGGCAGAGATCGGCGGAGGTCCCGACGACCAGCGCGACGACCTGACCGTGATAGAGGACCTCCTTGTCGGCGAAGAGCGGCTCGTCGTGACGGACGGCGCCGACGTCGTTCATGCCGGGCACGTCGTTCGCGGTGAGCACGCACGCTACGCCGGGAAGTGATGCGGCCTCGCTCGTGTCGATCGACGTGATGCGCGCATGCGCATGAGGGCTGGTGACCGGCCAGACCTCGAGCATGTCGCGACGGCGTGCGACGTCGTCCACGTAGAGCGCGGCACCGGTGACGTGACCGATGGCGCTCTCGTGCGAGAGCGTGCGCCCCGGATCGTGCTCGCCTCCGGCGCAGGTACCGGGCGCGAAGTCGATGGCGTGGTCCTGCGCGTCGCTGGTCTCGCCGCGGAAGAATTTCTCGAAGAGGCTCGTGACGAGATCGCGACGGAACGCGGCGCCCGACCGATGGTCGTCGATGGGCGTGAGCTCGGAGGCGAGGACGTCCTGGGCGGCGCGCATGGTCGCTTCGCTCCAGGTCTTGCCGAGGAGGAAGGCTTCGGCCTTCCGCGCGCGCACCGGCGTGGCGGCCACGCCGCCGTAGGCGAGTCGGACATGAACGACGGTATCGGCGGCGTCGGTCTCGATGACGAACGCGCCAGCGGCGATGCTGATGTCGAGCTCGCGGCGCTTCGACACCTTGTACGAGTCGGCGCGGCGGCGGGCGCCCGGCGTCTTGCTGCCGCTCGCGCCGAGGCGCGGGAGGACGATGGCGCGCACGATCTCGTCCGGCTCGAGGACGGTCTTGCGGTAGGCCACGAAGAAGTCGGCGATCGGGACGGCGCGCGTGTTTGGCGTGTTTGGCGTGCTCGGCGTGCCGGAGTCCTTGACGAGGACCACCTCGGCGTCGAGGGCGAGCAGCAGCGGGGGCATGTCGCCGATGGGCGACGCGGTAACGATGTTGCCTGCGAGCGTGGCGCGGTTCCGGATCTGACGAGACGCGAAGGCCCACAGCATCTTGTCGATCATCGGGAATTCGCCGGCGAGCGCTTCCTCGATGTTGGTGAGCGTGGCGGCGCCGCCGATCGTGAAGTGGGTCTCGCTCTTCGTGATCGCGGCGAGCTCGGGGACACCGTCGGTCGCGACCAGCAGGTGGTAGCGGCGGTGCATCTTGTTGATGTAGACGCCGATCTCGGTGGCGCCCGCGACCAGCTCGGCCTTCTCGCGGTGCCGTGATTTCAGGGCGAGGAGCTCGCCGAGCGTGGTGGGCCGGAGGAACCTCTGTGGGACCTCGCCGGGCTCGACCGTCGCTTCGTAGGCGAGCGTCGGCACGACGCCGTCGTTCTTGTGGAGCCGAAGCTGGAAGAGGTCGGGCTTCGCAGCGGCTCGACTCTCGAGCGCGTGCTGCATGGCCTCGCGGATGGGCCGATAGCCCGTGCACCGACAGAGGTTGCCGTTGAGCTGGTCACCGATCTGCTCGCG
>JAYTZB010001028.1:0-3326 GCA_043742085.1 Polyangiaceae bacterium | reverse complement strand
GAGCACCTGGCTCGGATCGCCGGAGCCGAGTCCGGGGTGCGCCGCTCGAGGAACGCGGTCTCGGCGGCAGCCTGCGTCGAGGGATCGGCGTGCATGGCGGGTGCCCGCAGGGTGAGGGCCTGGACGCGTAGCAAGTCGCCGTCACGGGGCTGGACGGCCAGGCCGCGGCACGACGCATCGAGCGCTGCGTACGCGTCGCCGGCGCCTCCGAAGGTCATCGCAGCGGTCGCCCACGCCCCGTCGTCACGCGGCGATCGCGAGGCGACCTCCAGGAACAACGGCGCGGCCTCGGCCAGCCTCCACGTCGCTGCGAGGACTTCGGCGCGCGCTCGCTGCATGGCGACGGGCGGGCTCATCCCTGCCTCGCGTGCCGCCGCGTCCGCACGCTCCGCGACCTCGAACGTCTCCTCGGTGCGGCCTTGCTTCGCCGCGATCATCGCGACCGCCCCGAGCGCCATCGCGCGCTGCCGCGGGGTCTGCGCGACCGCCAGCGCAGCCGCCAGCGGCGCGCGCGCGTCATCGAGGCGCTCCGACAGCGCGTGCGACAGCCCGAGGCCGTACGCAAATCGCCGCTCGAACGCCACAGCCGGCGTCTCCGCCGCTCGTGCCGCCACCGCGTTCGCATTCGCGTTCGCATTCGCGTCGGCGTTGATCCCTACCGTCGCGCGCCCGATCTCCGTCACTGGCTGCACTTTGCATGCATCGATCGCGCGCGCGACCTTCTTGAGCCCCACGCGGCCGAACGACCGCCCGCGCTCGCTGCGCGTATCGGCGCACGCCGCTCGCTGGAGCTCGAGGTTCCGCGATCGATGCCGCAGCCGCACCGTCACCTGCAACGGGTAGCGCGCTGCATCGTCGGGCGCGACGAACGCGTAGCCGACCACCGCTGCGTCGCGCGGTGCGAGCGTGTTGTTGAAGACGCCTGCCTCGAACTCGTGCGTCTCGCGCACGTCGAGCCGCGCCCCGTCCTTCTGTGCCATGTACGACGACAGGACGTGAGCGGTCGGATCGGTGCCGCTCGCCTCGTGATTCGTCCCCGCCTCGGCGACACGGCGTCCCTGCTTGTCGTCGACGACCACCTCGAGCCACGTGCCTTGCGCATCCATCACGCCGCCCGGGAAGCGATGCCCCACGTCGAGGTTGCGGAGCGCGATGTCGACGACCGCATGCTCGCCGCGCACGACCGCGACCGGCGCGGCCCCCACCAGCTCGATGCTTCCGTTCTCGTGACGAAGCCCCGCGACGTCCACGGAGACGCGACCGGCGAGGAAGCCCTGCGCCTTCTCCACGAGCTCGGGATCGTTCTGCATCGACGCCAGCCACGTGTGACCGCCGAGGAACAAATGCGAAGCGACGGTCCCGTTCTTCGCGCCGGCATCGCCCTGCGTCGCCGTCACGCGCGGCATGTGACAGCCGCGACAGTCTTTTTGCGGCACTTCGTCGTCGATCCGCGCCGCTTCACTGCCGGCGAACGCTGACCGCGCCCACGGCGAAACGTCGTCCTGCCCGACCAGGTGATGCGCATTGCCCGTGGACTCGTCGAGGAACGCCTTGTGACACGTCGCGCACAGCTCCGCGCTGCGCAACGTCGCGCGACCAACGCGCGCACGATGGCGGAGGATGCTGTCGGGATCGCCCTCCCTGGGAATGGGCACGGGCGAGAGGTCGAGGTCCCAGCTCGCGTTGCCGTCAGGACGCGCGGCGTCGATCGAGTGACAGGTCTTGCAGGTGATGCCGGCGTGCGCCCGCAGATCGGTGGGCTCGATGCTCGCCAGCATCGCGCCGTCGACGAGGAGCGCGACGTCGTGACAGCCGCCGCAGAACTGGCTGGTCTTCTCGCCGCGGTCCTTCCGAAGCTTGTCGACGACGACGCGATAGACCGGGTTGTTGAACGATGCGAACGCGTGCGCGCTCTTTCGCCACTGCGAGGCGACGTCGGAGTGGCAGCCCGCGCAGTCCTCGACGTCCGCGAGCGTGTCTCCGGCGCCGCGCGGAATGCCGGCAGCCGCGTCGCCCACCATGCGAGCCAGGGCCGGCGCGAGGAGCCCGGTGCCCGGAACCGGAAGAAGCGGCGACGGGGTCGGTCGTGCCGGCGCGGCCGGCGACGGGGTGTCGTGGTCGTGGTCGTGGTCGTGCTCCCGCTCGCGCGAGCCCGTGCTGCAGGCCGCGGCAGCAACCACGACGGCGAGCGCGATGGCGAGCTGCGGCGTCCGGATCATCGCGCGCGGATCCGGCCTCGTGCCTCGCGACGTGAACGCCGGCGCGCGACGAGCACCAGCGCAGCGAGGCCCGCGAGCAGCGCGCCCGCGTCCGCCGTCGTCGCCGACGACGCGCTCGAGCAGCCCGCGCATCCCGACTTCTTCGCGGCGGGCCCACCACCACCGTCCGCGGCTCCCGCATCGCCACCGGCCGCTGGTCCTGCGACGTCCAGCGGAGGCGTCGCTGGCAGCGTGAACGTGCCGACGCCCGACGGCGTGGCGCCCGCCGCCTTCAGATCGAGCGCCGGAACGTCGGTCCTCAGGAAGGATGCAAGCTGCACGTTTCCGCGCGGCGCGTAGGCCAGGCCCACCCCGGGCTTCACGCCGCCGTTGTCGAGGCCGTTGGGCGGCCCGCCCCAGACGTTGCGCACCGGCGCAGCGCAGGACACGGGACCGGCCCAGCCGTGGCGTACGGCGTAGCGGCCCTGGAACGCGCTCGTCCGCGAGTCGCGATCCGACGGAGCCGACGATGACGTGTCGAGCGCGCCGTCAGCACCACGCACCTCACGACCGCCGACGATGGGCGGCGCCTCCCTGAAGACGAGATCGTCGCCGAGGGCGTCGCGTGTGTAACGCGCATGCAGCCGCGTGAGGACGAACGACGAGCGAAGGCCGTAGTACTTGCGACGAGGCACGGGCCCCGATGCCGGCGCCGGACGCGTCGACGGCCTCTGTCCCGCATCGGCGCCGAGCGCCTTCAGGAGATCGCGCTCCACGAGATCACTCTCCGAGGACACCGAAGGCAGCACATCGGCGCCGAGCGTCACGAGCTCCGAGTCGGTGAGCGGGGTCCCCGGACACGGATCGCACGTGCCGGCATCCCACGCGTACTCGGTCACGACGGCGCGTGGCGTCTTCGCGACCGTGCGGTCGAAGAGCGCCGCGTAGAAGGCGCCGAACGCGCCCTTGGCGTTCTCGGCGACGTCGAGGTTGGTGGGGATGGTGACGTTGGGATAGTTCGCGACCTCGTAGCGCTCGCTCGCGAAGATGTTGACGATCAGGTCCTGCGTGCCCGCGCTGTTCGCGAGGCCCAGGCGGATCGGCAGCTCGAAGCGGTCGCTATCGTAG
>JAYTZB010001027.1:0-1534 GCA_043742085.1 Polyangiaceae bacterium | reverse complement strand
TTCACCGAGAAGGACTTCGATGGCGCAGAGACACGCAAGGTGCCGCTTCCCTTCGTGCCGGGCGGCAACAAGGGGGCGCTCGGCGCCGACTATCTCGTGTACTTCGCGCAGCCGAACTTCTACTTCCACCTCGTCCACGCGTACGCGATCCTTCGGCACAACGGCGTGAACCTCGGCAAAATGGACTTCATCGGCGCGATGCCGCCGCTGCTCGACCTCTGATCGGGCCTCCCGTACCCAAAGCAGCGAACGATCGTCGGGGCTCGCGGTTTGGCTGCGGGTGCTAGGTTTACCTTCGGTCGGAGGCCCGCATCGCGGGTGGCGCGCAGCGTCATCCTCAATTATCCGTCCGCGCGCGGGAACGTCGCAACCGGTCTTTACGCCGGCGCGCGGCGACAATCTGATGGTCCAGGCGAGGGGGCCGCCGTTGGAGAACTCGATCCGATCCGTCTTCGGGAACGTCGGAAGATCCTCGAGGCGCTTCGATCAGGACTGTGAGGCCTGCACGAAGCGCGGTGCAGGATTCTGCAGCGCGCCCGGTCAGGTCTCTTACGGGCCAGCATCGCCACCAGCATCGGGACACTGCAATACCCCGAGGCCGCCACCGACAACCTGACACATCCACGTCCCCGTGGAACACGTGCATTCCCACTGGGCCGCACTCACAGGAACAATATCTCGGCCTGGTTTACAGGCTGAAGTTCCGCCCGGCGTCGAGAAACGGCATTCAGCGCCCTTCGCGCAGGCTCCGCTTATTGCCTCCTCGCGCTCTGCGCCCTGCGTCGAGCAAGCGGGGTCCACGATCACCGCAGCGTCCGACGCGGTCCCAGGACTCTGTGCAGCGCTAGCCTGGTCCGGAGGGGACTTCGCGTCGGTGCCGCACGCAAGAATCCCGATTACGGTCAGCGTTGCAAGTGCGCATCTGAACCTGACGCATCCCCACGCATATTCGAGGGGATGCGTCAGGGGCTCTACCCGGCTGCAGCGATCATCGGGCTCTACCATGAGCGCTGGGAGATCGAACTCGCCTACGACGAGATCAAGACGCACCAGCTCGACCGTCTCGAGACCATACGAAGCCGCTCGGTGAAAGGCGTGGAGCAGGAGCTATGGGGCATCCTGCTTACCTTCAATCTCGTGCGACTGGAGATGGCGAAGATGGCCGAAGAGGCCGACGTGCTGCCCTCGCCAATAAGCTTCATCACCGCGATGCGTTTCATCCGCAACGAGTGGGGATGGTGCGCCGTCGCGAGTCCCGGAAGCATCCCCGAGAAGCTCCGGCGCATGCGCGCAAACGTCCTCGACTTCGTCCTTTCCGAGCGCCGACGCGAGCGACGCTTCCCTCGCGCCGTGAAGATCAAGATGAGCAACTATGCGCAGAAGCGACGCCAAGCCGTGCCGAAGGTCCCTGCGAATGGAGCGGCATTGAGCCTAGCGCAGCCTAGCGCTGCTCCTTGCCGTCCGGACGCGGGGCTTCGCGTCGCCGGCGGCGTCGCGCGGCCCAGCCGAGCGTCGCCATCAGCCCGAAGGCGAG
>JAYTZB010001026.1:0-5370 GCA_043742085.1 Polyangiaceae bacterium | reverse complement strand
CCGACCGGGGGCGATCGCTGGGTGGCGGGCTGCGTCAGCGGCGGCTGCCTCGAGGGCGACGTGGTCCGGCGCGGCGCGCATCGGATCCGTCACGGCGCGCCGATCGTCGTCACGTACGACTCGACCTCGGACGACGAGATCGGCTGGGGCTTCGGCCTCGGTTGCAACGGCGTTGTCGACGTGATGCTCGAGCAGATCGACGCGGCTACCGCGGTCGACCCGCTGCTCTTCGCGAGCGACTGCATTGCGGCCGAGACGCGCGGCGTGCTGGTCACGGTCTTTCGCAGCGACGACGAGGCGATCCCGATCGGCGCGCGCCTCGCGGTGCGCCCCGGCGCGCCCACGCAGACGTCGCTTCCGGACGGCGCGCTTCGCGACGGGCTCGAACGCGCAGCACGGGCAGCGCTCACGAGCTCGTCCGACACGACCGCGAGCGCCGGCGTGGAGGTCCGCGGGGTCAGCGCGCTCGTGGAGCTCCTCGAGCCGCCGCCGCGCCTCTTCGTGTGCGGAACGGGGCACGATGCGCCCCCCATGGTGACGCTCGCACGCTCCATGGGGTGGCGAGTGACGGTCGCTGCGGGCCATCCCAGCGCGGCCACCAGGGACCGCTTCGTCGCGGCCGACGCGCTCCTCGCGGGACCGGGTAGCATGCTCCTCGATGCGCCCGCGCGTCATGCGCGCTCCTTCGCCGTGGTGATGTCCCACGACTACGAGCGCGACAAGGAGTGCGTCGCGGCGCTCCTCGAGTCGCGTGTAGAGTACATTGGTGTGCTGGGGCCCAGGCGACGCACCGAGCGCATGCTCGCGGAGCTGTCCGCGTCCGGGCTCACCATCACCGATGCCATGCTGGGGCGACTGCACGCGCCGGTGGGTCTCGACCTCGGTGCGGAGACGCCGCAGGAGATCGCGCTCGCCGTGGTGTCGGAGGTGCAGGCCACCCTCACCAACGCAGCGGCGCGGCGCCTTCGCGAGAGGTCCGGCCCCATCCACGTTCCGGCCGTCGCACCGCGGCGCGGGCGTGTCGTTTGTGTGGTCCTCGGGGCGGGCGCATCGACGAGGCTCGGCCGGCCCAAGCAGCTGGAGCCGTTCGCAGGCAAGGCGCTGGTGAGGCACGTCGTGGACGTGGTCGCCGGCTCCTCGTGCGACGCGGTGGGCGTGGTTCTCGGGGCAAACGCGGCGCAGATCGCGCCGGTGCTCGGCGGCTCCGTCGCGACCGTCGTCGACAACGCGGCATGGGACGAGGGCATCGCGTCGTCGATCCGCGCGGCCGCGACCTGGGCACGTCGGGAGGGCGCATCGGCACTGGTGATGGTCCTCGCCGATCAACCGCTCCTCGATCGCGATCACGTCGATCGCCTGGTCGACGCGTGGCGCTCCGGTGCCCCGGCCGCCGCGTCGCTCTACGGCGGAGCTCTCGGCGTCCCGGCGCTCTTCGCCGCGTCGCTATACGACGAGCTCCTCGCGCTCGAGGGTGATCGCGGCGCAGCGCGCATCCTGCGCGGTCACGATGGCGTGGTGAGCGTCGAATGGCCCGAGGGCGCGGTCGATGTCGACACCGAGGCCGACTCTGTTGCCCTCGCGACACTCGCACGACGCGACGCATCGCTCTGATCGTGCTAGATAATGGCGCTTCATGGTGCTCAAGGCGTCGTCGCAGCCGCTGGCCGAGCTGGTCGCGTCTCGCCGCGTGCTCATCACCGTGGGAGCCGGCGGGGTCGGCAAGACCACGACCGCTGCCGCGATCGGCGTAGCTGCTGCGCGGCGCGGCAAGCGCGTGCTCTGCCTCACCATCGATCCGGCGAAGCGCCTCGCCGAGAGCCTCGGCATCACGGAGATGCGCACCGAGGCCAGCATCGTCGATCCCGCGCGCTTCGAGGCCGCGGGCGTGAAGCTCACGGGCAGCCTCACCGCGATGATGCTCGACACGAAGCGCACGTTCGACGAGCTCGTCGTTAAGTACTCGTCGACCAAGGAGAAGGCTGACCGCCTCCTGTCGAACAAGCTCTATCAGTACGTGTCCACGTCGCTCGCCGGTACGCAGGAGTACATGGCGATGGAGAAGCTCGTCGCCGTGAAGGACGATCCCCGCTACGACCTCATCGTCCTCGACACGCCACCCACCGCGAACGCGCTCGACTTCCTCGACGCCCCGCAGCGCCTCATGGAAGCGCTCGACTCGAACACGATGAAGTGGTTCGTGCAGGCGTTCGAGAGCGGCGGAAAATTCTCGCTCAACCTGATCGCGAAGAGCGCGGCCGCCATCCTGCGCGGCATCGCGCGGATCACGGGCGGAGGCTTCCTCGAGGCCATGGCCGAGTTCATCGGCGAGCTCAACGATCTCTTCGGCGGCTTCAAGGAGCGCGCGGCCCGCGTCGAGAAGGCGCTACGCAGCGAAGAGGTCGCGTTCGTGCTGGTGACGAGCGCGTCGCCGCCGAGCATCCAGGAGGTCCTGTACTTCGCGGAGCGCCTCACCGACGCCGACATGCCGCGCGGCGCCTTCGTGGTGAATCGCTTCCATCTCCCGCCCATGCGGCCAGAGGGCGTCACCGAAGCGGACGCAGCCGCCGCCATCGCCGCGCACGGGCTGGCGCTCGAGGACGACGCGGCGTCACGTCTCGTCCAGGCGCACGTCGATGCGGTGAAGCTCGCGGCGCTGGATGCGCGCCACGTGCGCGCGCTCGACGTGGCGGGCGGAACGCCCCCCATCGTCCGTGTCGCAGAGCTCGAGACCGACGTTCACGATCTCCGGCTGCTCGCGCAGCTCGGAGACGTCCTGATGTCGGGCGGCGTCTAAATCAGCGAGCACGATCGTCGAGCAATCGTGCTCGCTGCTTTAGTTTCTACCCAAGTGGGACTTCGTCCCCTCGTCGCGTTCCGCGCCGAGCCTCCCCGAATCGCCTTCGGCGACCGTCGTGCTCCGCACGACGAGGAGAACGGAGGAATTTAGTGTGTGCCGTGCGAAGCACGCTTCGCGGCAGGCGTGTGGGGAGGCGCAGGCGGCGAAGCCGGAGCTTCAGCGCCGGCGAGGCTTGCCGAACTGACGGCGCTCGGCGCGCGCTGCGGCGGTGCGCTCCTGGGCCTTCGGAACGCCCCGGGCGGAGCGCTTCTTCTTCGGCCTCGGCGTGGGTCCCGCTGCCTCCGTGGTCTCTTCCGCCTTGGTCGCCTTCGAGGCCTTCGCGGCCTTCGCGGCGTTGGCGGCCTTGATCTCGTCGTTGGCGGGTGCGGGTCGCTTCGGCTTGCGGGGCACCATGGTGTCGCCCGGCTGCGGGCGGCGTCCGGTCTTCGGCGCCGGGGCGGGACGCGCCTCGATCTCGGCGGCCTCCTTGCGCCCCTTACCGCCGCGACGACGCTCGCGATAGACGATGCGGATCGGCACGCCGTCGAACTCGAAGTGCTTGCGGAGCTGGTTGGCCACGAAGCGCTGATACGAGAAGTGCACCGAGTCCGGCGAGCTCGCGAGGATGACGAACACCGGCGGCGCCGTCTCGGCCTGCGTGATGTAGTAGAGGCGCGGAGCGCGTCCGCCCATCGTGGGCGGCGGCCGCGTCTGCAGCACGGCTTCGAAGAAGCGATTGAGCTCTCCGGTGCCGATGCGCTTGTGGAACATCTCGCTGACCTTGTCGATGGTCGCGAAGAGCTCGGGCAGGCCGCGCCCCGTCTTGGCGCTCACCTGCACCACGGGCGCGAAGGGCGCGAACGAGATCTTCTCTCGCGCGTCCTCCTCGGCCTTCTCGACGTCGCTCTTCGAGAGGAGATCGCTCTTGTTGAGCGCGATGATCATGGCGCGGCCGCGATCGGCGGCGAGCCCGAGGATCTTTGCGTCCTGCTCGGCGACGCCTTCCTTCGCATCGCAGAGGAGGACGACGACGCTCGAACGCTCCATGGCCTTCACGGCGGAGCCGACGCTGGCGAACTCGATCTGATCGGAGGCCTTCGTGACCTTGCCCTTGCGACGGAGGCCGGCGGTGTCGACGAAGATGTAACGCTTGTCGCCGCGCCCCACGAGGGCGTCGATGGAGTCCCGCGTGGTGCCCGGACGATCGTCGACGATCATCCGATCCTCGCCGAGGATGCGGTTCATCAGGCTGGATTTACCGGCGTTCGGCTTGCCGACGATGGCGATGCGCGGAAGGAACTCGTCGACGGTGTCGACCTCCTTGTTCGCGGGCATCGCAGCGATGATGGCGCCTTCGAGCTCGGCCATGCCGCGACCGTGCAGGCCGCTCACCGGGAACACCTTGTCGACGCCGAGGCGATAGATGTCGTACGCGTCGGCGTCTTGCCGCGGCGAATCGGCCTTGTTGGCCGCGAAGAGCACCGGCTTGTCGGTCTTTCGGAGGAGCCCGACCGCCACGCGATCGGCGGACGTCAGCGGCACGAGCGCGTCGCTCACGAAGACGATGACGTCGGCCTCCTCGATGGCCGACTTCACGTGCCGCGTGATGCCCGACTTCATCGGGTCGTCGCTGTCGGGGTCGAAGCCGCCGGTGTCGACGAGCGTGTAGTCGCGGCCGAACGCGGTGGTATCGGCGTAGTTGCGGTCGCGCGTGACGCCGGGCTCGTCGTGGACGATCGCGAGACGGCGGCGGGCGAGGCGATTGAAGAGGGTCGATTTGCCCACGTTCGGTCGACCGACGATCGCCACGAGCGGGAGCCCGTGTTGACCGGCCGGGAGGACCCGGGAGACGTGCTGCGGCTGATGCTTCGTCATGCGTGATCTCAGGTAGCGTTGTCGCGCTTTTGCGGGCGCGCGTTTGTCTTCGGGGTTCGCGGCTTGCCCGCGCGCCTTCGCTTCGCGGGCGCCTCGTCGGCGTAACCCATGTCGGCCAGGCGGGCCGCGTCGTCGAACCAGCCCGGCGTGGCGCGCACGAACGTCTCGAGGTGGACCTTTCGACCGAGCAGCTCCTCGGCGCGGAGGCGTGCAGCGCGACCGACTGCGCTGAGCATCTTGCCGCCGTCGCCGATGATGATGCCCTTGTGCGACTCCTTCGCGACGTGGACGGTCAACGAGATGCGGACGAGCTTCGCGTTCTCGTCGAACGACTCCACGGTGACGGCGATGCCGTGCGGTATCTCCTGGCGCGTTCGCCGGAGGATCTGCTCGCGCACGAACTCTCCGACGAAGAAGCGCACCGGTTTGTCGCTGAGCTCCTCGGCGTCGTAGAGGGCATCACCCGCGGGAAGGAGCTTGCCGACCTCGGCAAGGATCGCCTTCAGGCCCTCCCCCTTGAGCGCGCTCACGGGCACGATGGCGGCGACGTCGCGCTCCTTGCCGTAGGCCTCGAGGAGCGGGAAGAGGACCTGCTTCAGCTTGATCTTGTCGGTCTTGTTGAGGAGGAGGACGATCGGCGTCTTGTCGGGGATCGCCTG
>JAYTZB010001025.1:0-9473 GCA_043742085.1 Polyangiaceae bacterium | reverse complement strand
TGGGCCGCGCTCGACATCGCCAAGCGCATCAAGGCCATCAGCGGCGTGAAGAAGCGCATCCTCGCGCGCGCCGAGGCGACGGCGAAGACCGTGCACGAGGAGACCGGCAAGCCGGAGGTGGAAGCGCTCCTCGGCGAGATCCTCGCGAGCGCCGACGTCGTGAGCTACTGGGCGGACATCATCGCCGACGAGCTCGAGCCCTTCGAGGCCGAGATCGACGCCATGTCGTATCCGAAGAAGAGCGGCCTCGTTCATCGTGAGGCGCGCGGCACCATCGCCGTGATCATGCCGTGGAATTTCCCGTTCGCGCTGCCGCTGCGGACGCTCATCCCCGCGCTGATGGCCGGCAACGCCATCGTCTTCAAGCCGAGCGAGATCACACCGCGCACCGGCAAGCTGGTCGCGGAGCTGTTCGATGGCCTCGTGCCGGCGGGGCTCATCGGGCTCGTGCAGGGCGGGGGAGACGCCGGCGCGCGTCTCTGCGCGGCCGACGTCGACCTCGTCGTGTTCACCGGCAGCCCCGCCACGGGCCGCAAGGTGGCGCACGCGTGCGCCGATCGACTCATTCCGTGCACGCTGGAGCTCGGCGGCAAGGACGCCGCGATCGTGCTGGCCGACGCCGATCTCGATCGCGCAGCCAATGGCATCGTGTGGGGCGCGATGATGAACGCCGGGCAGAACTGCGGCGCCGTCGAGCGCGTCTATGCCGAAACGAAGATCGTGAAGGCGCTCACCGACAAGGTCATCGCCGCGACGCGTGCGCTGCGCGTCGGTGACGACGTCGGTCCGCTCACCACGTCCGCACAGCGCGATACCGTCGCACGCCACGTCGAGGCCGCGCGCAGCGCCGGCGCCATCGTGCACGTGGGCGGCGAGGCGCTCGACGACGCGCGCTCGAAGCTCGGCTACGCGCCCACCGTCGTGACCATCGACGCCGACGACAACGCGCTCATCGCCGACGAGACCTTCGGACCGGTGCTCCCGATCACCGCCGTCGCCGACGCCGACGAGGCCATCCGTCGCGCGAACGCATCGCGCTACGGGCTCACCGCGAGCGTGTGGACCGCCGATGTGCGTCGTGGAGAGGCGCTCGCGAAGAGGCTCCGCGCCGGCGTCGTCACCATCAACAACCACTCCTTCACCGGCGCGCTTCCCTCTGCTCCGTGGGGCGGCGTCGGCGAGACGGGATGGGGGATCACCGGGTCGCCCCTCGCGCTCGATCACCTCACGCGCCCGCGGTTCGTGTGCGTCGATCGGAATCGCGCCGCGCGCGAGATGTGGTGGTACCCGTACAGCGACACGCTGAAGAACATCGCGCTCGCGTTCGCGCGCCTGCGGGGCGGGGCGCCTTCGTTCGGGTCACGGATCGGCGCGCTCTTCACGCTGATCGGCCTCTTGCCGAAGCGCATGGGCGAGCTGAAGGCGGCGACGAAAGCGGCGGCAGCCAAGCCCTCCGCGGCGGCTGCCGCGCCCGCGAAGGCCGCGAAAGAGCCGTAAAACCGGGGCGCTCGACCCCTGCGGCCGTTCCGGCTAGATTCTGACTGAGTGGCCAGTTCCGACGACACACCGCCTCCCTCGCGTGGTCCCAGCGCGCGGGCCGGCCGCGCCCCGCGCACCGGCTACCGGAAGAGCGAGGACAGCCGACGGCAGGTCCTCGACGCCGCCATCAAGACGCTCGCCGCGCGCGGCCTGGCCGCGACGAGCGTCCAGGACATCGCCGACGCGGCGGGCCTCAGCAAGGGCGCGGTCCACTACCACTTCGAGAGCAAGGACGAGCTGCTCGAGCGCGTGCTCGATCGCTGCTGCGAGAGCATCGAGGCGCGGGTCGTCGCCGTGTTCGAGGAGCCCGGCGCACCGATGGATCGCGTGCGCCGCGCGATCTTCGAGATGTGGGCGGTGCGTCGGGACGGCACCCCCGAGATGCAGGTCCTGACCGAGCTCCATACGATGTCGCGCCAGAACGAGCCGATACGTGCGGCGCTCGCGCTGGCGTTGCGGAGCGCCCGGCAGCAGATCATCGACATCGGTCTCAGCCGCATGACCGCCATGGGTCTCCGGCCGCGCGTGTCGCTCGCCATCGTCCCGCGCCTCATCCTCGCGACGCTCGACGGCCTCTCGCTCCAGCACTCGGTGGAGCCGATCGACCCCGAAGAAGAGGCGGAGCTGCTGCGGGCGCTCGAGGCGACGTTGCTGGCGCTCTTCGAGATCTGAAGATCACTTTCCGGGAACGTCGCCGGGCCTCGCTGCTCTGGTGGCGATGAGATCCAATTTCTTCCTCGCCGTGGCCTCGTTCGCGCTGGTCGCTGCCTGTGGTGGCGGTGGCAGCGAAGGCCCGGGAACGGCGGTCCCCGGTGGCGGCGGTGGCGGCGGCACGGAGCCCACGACGTTTGCCGCCCAGGCGACGGTCGGCCAGAAGCTCTATGCCGACAACTGCGCGAGCTGCCACGGTGACGGCGGCGAAGGCGATGGCAAGATCCCGCGTGTCGTCGGCCTCGACAAGGGCGCGCTGCCGCTCGATGCCGCGCCGGGGTCGTCGCGGAAGGTGAAGTTCCACAACGCCGCCGACGTCGGCGGCTGGGCCGCGCAGAACATGCCGCCCGGCAAGGGTGGCTCGCTGAAGGAGTGGCAGTACTGGGCGATCATCGCGTTCGACCTCAAGGCGAACGGCGTGACTCTCGACAAGAAGGTCGATGCGAGCTCCGCGAAGGAGGTCGTTCTGTACAAGTGAGCGCGAGAAAGGAACGGTGGATGGGCTTTCTGCATCTCACCGCCTTGACAAAACCGGCCGGCCGGCCAAAACATACTGGCCGGCTGGCTAGTTTCTCGAAACCGCTGAAACGCCGACCCTTTCGCTGACCCAGCACACGCAGGAGACCGCCGACATGCTTCTCGACAACCTCTACTCGATGATGGGCGCCACCGGCACGGCCTCGATCTTGTTCGGCATTCTCGCGTTCGTCGGAGTCCCGGCCTGGGCGACCGTGATGTGCCCGAAGAGCGCGTACACGCGGCTCCAGCGCAGCCGCTGAGCGTCGGCTCCGTCCGCCGCCGGCGGTCTTCACGTCGCTAGTCAGTAGGTGAGGACGGACTCGATGCGCGGGCCGTCACCGGACTCGAGGACGGCGCGTCCCTTCAAGAACGCGAGCTCGATCACGAACGCGTAGGCGATGACCTCGCCACCCTGCCGGCTCACGAGCTCGGCGGAGGCCTTGGCCGTGCCGCCCGTCGCGAGGACGTCGTCGACGACGACGACGCGCGCGCCGCTGCGGATCGACTCCTTGTGCATCTCGAGCTGCGCGACGCTGTACTCGGTCTGGTAGGAGACCTTGTCGCTCTCGGCCGGTAATTTACCGGGCTTTCGTGCGGGGACGAAGCTCGCGTTGAGCCGCGCCGCGAGCGCGCCGCCGAAGATGAAGCCGCGCGCCTCGACGCCGACGATGACGTCGACGTGCTCGCCGATGAAGCGCTCGGCGATCGAGTCGAGGACGATGTGGAACGCCCGCGGCTCGGCGAGGAGCGGTGTGATGTCCTTGAAGAGGATCCCCGGCGTCGGGAAGTCCGGGATGTCCCTGATCTTGCTCTTCGCGTAGGCGAGCGCGTCGGCCGAAAGCATGAGCGGGGTGCTACCCGATCGCCGTCACGGCGGCGAGGACCGCATCGCTGCGGCCGCGATTGAATTTTGTTCAAGTCTGCTTTGACTTTGTTCAACGAATGACTAATTAAGTCTCGCGATGCCGAGAATGGTCGTTCGATGTCCGAGCTGCGAGGGGGAGCTGGTCGCCGCTCGTCTCGCGTGCCGCGCCTGCGGCACGTCGATCGACGGGCAGTTCGAGATCCCGCCGCTCCTGCAGCTCTCCGCCGAGGAGCTCGCCTTCGTCACCGCGTTCGTACGGTCGAGCGGCAGCCTCAAGGCCATGGCGCAGCACCTGAGCGTCAGCTACCCGACCGTCCGCAATCGCCTCGACGAGATCCTCGCAAAGCTCGATGGCATCGAGCGCGACGTCGACAAGCGCCGTCACGCCATCCTCGACCAGCTCGAGAACGGAAAGCTGTCGGCCAAGGACGCGGCCGTCGAGCTGAAGAAGGTGGGCCTATGATTTCTGCCGAAGAACGCATCAAGAAGCTCGCGCGTGCGCAGTCGTTGGACGCGGGGGATGCCGAGCGCCTCCTCGACGCGGTGCGCCCGGGCGCGCGCACCGGCGAGCGTCGCAGACGGCTGTCGGTGCTCTCCAACCCCTTCGACCGGTGGAGCGGTGAGACCACGTCGCTGATCGGCGCGCTGCTGGCGCTCGCGGGCCTCGCGACTTCGCGGCTCGGCGTTCGGTACGACGGCGCGCTCGATCTCCACGTCTCGCCGGTGGCGGTTCCCCTGGGCGTCGCGGTCCTCGATCAGCTCCTCGCGGTCGGCCTCACCTCGCTCGTGATGTGGGGGGTGGCGCGCCTCGTGTCGCGTGCGCGCTTCGTCGACGTGCTCGGCGCAGTCGGCGTGTCGCGCGCGCCGGCGGTGCTGGTCGCCGTGCCGCTGGCGCTGCTCGTTCCCCTGATTCCACACGACTACACCAAGACGAACCTGCCGGTGGTGCTGGCCATCGCGCTGCTCGGCCTCGCCGGTGTCGTCGCGCAGGTCTGGCTCCTCGTGCTCGGCTTTCGCACGGCGACCGGGGCTCGTGGTGGTCGCCTTGCCTCTGCGCTCATCGGCGGGCTCTTCGCCGCCGAGCTGCTCGTGAAGATCGTCCTCGCCGTCGTCCACGTTCCGCGCTGAGCGGGTCAGCGACGCGACGCGACGCAGCCTCGTTGATGAATCACGTCCTCGAGGGCGCGGACGCCCCGAATGGTGCGCAGCAGGACGCGCACACGAACCCGCCGCTGTCCGCGGTGCCGGAGCTCGTCACCGGCCTCGTCGGCGCGTGCGTCGGTTCACCAGGGCGAGCAGGTAGCGCGTGACGCTCTTGGGATCAGTGACCGTCGCGAGCAGCCGCTGCGCGGTCGGACGGCTATCGCTGCGCGCCCGGCCGGAACAACACCGGGACGAGAACCGTGCGCGGGCGGTCGTCGTCGGCGACCGGGAAGAGCACGTGGCCCACGCGCTCGACCGCGCAGTCCGCGAGCGCGTCGTCCAGGTCGCCTTCGTGCTTGGCACTCACGCTCCGAACATTCCCGTTCCGTCGGAGCTTCACCGATAGCGTCAGGACCCCGGAGAGAGAGGGAGAGGTCGCGCGCGCGACGCGATGGCACCACGTCAGCTCCTTCCTTGCCGCGTCCATCGCGCGGCGCATCGCGTCGCCGTCGACGACGGCAGGCGGGGCGGGCGAAGGCGGCCTCGCGAGCGGATTCATCGAAGTGCGGAGCGCACGAAGCTCGACGCGCAGGGGAACGCTGCAGTCTTCGGGAGGCGCGGCATCGGTGCGGCGGGTGGAGGCGCACGACTGCTCGACGCCCGCGGCGTCGAGGCGCGTCCGTTCGCGGGCATGGCCCACCCGGGCCACGTCGGCGCTTGCATCCACGGCGGTCAGGCTGCCGGTGCCGATGGCGAACGCGCCGATACTGACGCTCGCGACGACGTGCGTGGCAGCGTCACAGTCGCCGTCGAGCTCGGACATCGTCACTGGGGCCGCGCTGCTCTCGTAACGACCGACCACCATCATCGTGACGTCGAGGGTCGTCGCTTGCGTCAGGTTTGCGCCGAAGCGCATCGCCAGGAGCGGTAGCCTCGCGGCGAGCTCGTCGCGATCGGCCAGCCGGATCACCTCTCGCTGGCGCGACGTCGCAGCGAACGTGTAGCTCCTTCGCACCGTGCAGCCGTCGACGATCCGCGCGCGGCACCCGTCGACATGCAGGGGAACTACCCCTCGGCGGGCAGCGGCCTCGAGCTTGCTTCGATCGAGCGAAGACCAATCGACGACCAGCCGCTCGTCCACCATCTCCGTGGCGTCGCACGAGCGGTGATACCAGTCTCCGAGCGCGCTTACCCTCGGCCCCGAGGCAGGGGCGGCGCATGCCCCGAGCGCAGCGACGAAGAGGAAAGCGAGAAGCCGCACACGGGTTGGAACCGCGGCTCGGCTGGGTCCTTGGGTACAGCTTCAGCGAGGGATCCGACGAAGCGCGGTCCGATCACGGATGCGTGACGGCCGCGATGACCGTGTCGGTGAGGCTTGCGGGATCGCCGCTCGTCAGGTCGAGGACGAGCGGCGTGAGCGACGCGAACCCTGCGTCGTACGCGTCGGTATCGCTGCCCGGATCGGACTCGTGGCGGACGCCCGGTCCGCCGAGCCAGAGGTACTCGCGCCCGCGCGGATCCTTGCGGAAGTCGATGACCTCCTCGTAGAGACGCGAACCGAGCCGGGCCTTCTTGAGCTGGCCGTTCCACTCGAGCGGTACGTTGAGGTTCAGGAGCGTCGTGTTGCGCACCATCGACGGTCCAGGACGAACGCCCGCTCCGAGGTCGCCGTTGGTGGCGTCGTAGAGCGCGCGTGCGAGCTTCGATACCAGCGTGGCGACACGCGCGAGGTCGGCCTTCACGTGCGCGCTCGCGGCGATGGCGGGGATGCCGCGGAGCGCTCCCTCACGGGCGGCCGCGATGGTGCCGGAGTAGAACGCGTCTTGCCCGAGGTTCAGGCCCCGATTGATCCCCGAGCAGACGAGGTCCGGCCAGCGCGGCAAGAAGCGGGTCTCGGCGTGGAGTGCAACATACACGCAATCGGCCGGGGTCCCGTCGATGGCGAACGTGCCCGGCTCCACGAGGCGCGTGCGCAGCGGCCGATGGAGGCTGAGCGAATGGCTCATCGCGCTCTGCTCCGTTTCGGGAGCCACGACCACGACGTCCGCCCAGACCTTGATCGCATCACGCAGCGCACGGATGCCCGGGCTGTAGAAGCCGTCGTCGTTGGACACGAGCACGAGCGGCCTATGTGCTTGCGGAGACCCGGCAGCGTTCATTGTTCGTGGCGGCGACGCTACCATGGGTCGCCCTCATTTTTTCCCCGACTCGCACTCCAGAGTCGCGCGGAAGTTGTAGGCGGCAGTGTAGTCGCCGTTGGCGATGCACTCTGCCGAGCAGCCAGCATCGTCGCCGCAGGTCGTGACGCAGTCCCGAATCGCCGTGCAGTTCGGATCGTGATCGCAGAGATACGGTGCGGCATAGCACTTGGATGAGGGGCCCGGCACCGGCAATGGCGCCTGCTGCGCGCAGGTTCCGGTGAAGTTCACTTCCTTGTCGAAATACTCGGAAGAGTCGTACGCGTTGCCGCCGGCGTAAGCCTGGTAACTGTCAGGGCTCTTCAGCTCGTCGCATCGTTCGCCCTCCAAGCACTCTGGCGTCTTGTCGGTGGACGAGGCTGTGCCGTAGGAGCTGTGCTTGACGCGGACGTACGCGCATCCGAACTGCAGGTTGTCGGCCTTGTGGAGCGCCTCGCGCGAGCGGGGGCCGGCGTCGCCGCTCGACGAGCAGCCAGAAGCGCCGAGGAGGAGCGCGGAGAGGGCCAGTGCATGGCAGGCTGAACGAATCATGGCGGCCTTGTCGGCTCCGCTGCGCAAGGAGTTGCCCGAATGAGGGCGGTGGACTGCTTTTCATCGCTGGCCGGTGCAGCTATCCTTCGCCGCTTCCCCGCCGCGGCACGCCGAAATAGACTGTCGCCGCCCATGAAGCGCGCACGCCCGCTCCTGCTCTCTCTCCTGGCCACGTCGGTCGCAGCTGCCTGTGGCGAGCCGGTCGCGATGCAGATTCCGCCGCTCACCGTGGCGTCGCCGGCGCGGGTTCGGCTCGGGGGCGGCGGACCGGAGGACACACCGATGACCAAGAAGCTCGACGTGGTGGACGACCTCCATGGGACGCGCGTCGCCGATCCCTATCGCTGGCTCGAGGACAGCGAGTCCGCGGAGGTTCGGGCCTGGACCGATCAGCAGAACCTGCACACGCGCACGCTGCTCGATGCGAACGTCGGCCGCGAAGGCCGCGAAGCACTGCGCAATCAAGTCAAGGAGCTGCTCCAGATCGGCTACGTGAGCTCTCCTTCGGTCCGCAGCACGAAGGTCGGGACGATCCGCTATTTCCACACCAAGCGCGAAGGCACGCAGAATCAGCCGACGCTCTACGTGCGCGACGGCGTGAGCGGCAAGGACCGCGTGCTCATCGACGCGTCTGCGCTCTCGGAGGACGGCACGACGGCGCTCGACTGGTGGTTCCCGTCACGCGACGGCGCGCTCCTCGCGTGGGGACGCAGCGACTCCGGCAGCGAGGAGAGCACGCTCTTCGTGCGCGACGCCGCCACCGGCAAGGACCTCTCCGACAAGATCGAGCACACGCGCCACGCGTCGGTGGCGTGGATGCCGGACGGGCGCAGCTTCTACTACTCGCGCTACCCGGAGGCCGGCAGCGTGGCGGCCGGCGACGAGAAGTACTTCGCGAAGATCTTCCACCACGTGCTCGGGTCCGACGCGAAGACCGACAAGCTCGTGTTCGGCGACGGCCGCGACAAGGCCGACACGCCCAGCGTCGTGGTGTCGCCGGACGGTCGCTGGCTCGTCGTCCGCGTCCACATGGGCTGGGACAAGAGCGAGGTCTGGATGAAGGATCTCTCCAAGGGAGATCCCGCTGCCGCGACGGGCTGGATCGCGGTCGCCAAGGACGCGCACGCCATCTTCGAGCCGATCCCGCGCAACGATCGCCTCTACATCCAGACCAACGACGGCGCTCCTCGCTACAAGCTGTATGCCGTCGACTACGACAAACCCGAGCGCGCCGCGTGGAAGGAGCTCCTGCCCGAGGCGTCCGACGTCCTCGACGACGTCACGGTCCTCAAGAACGAGATCGTGACCACGTACATGCACGAGGCCTCCACGCGCATCGAGCGCTTCGGGCTCGACGGCAAGACGCACGGTCCGGTCGCGCTCCCGTCGATCGGCACGGCGAGCGTGACCGGCGCGTGGGACGGCGAGGAGGCGTTCGTCTCCTTCACGTCGTACGTCGTGCCCGCGCAGATCCATCGCATCGATCTGCACCCGCGCGCGCCGGGAACGCCGGCCGCGAAGCTCGAGCCCTGGGAGAAGGTCGGCGCGAAGTTCCAGGCGAACGACATCGAGGTCGAGCGCCTCTACGCCACGTCGAAGGACGGCACGCGCGTCCCCATGTTCGTCATCGCGAAGAAGGGGATGAAGCACGACGGGAAGAACCCGACCATCCTCTACGGCTACGGCGGATTCAACGTGAACCAGACGCCCGGCTTCAGCGCGCGCGCGCTCGCGAGCGTGAATCGCGGCGCGGTGTGGGTGACGGCCATCCTGCGCGGCGGAGGCGAGCTCGGTGAGGACTGGCACAAGGCCGGCATGCTCGAGAAGAAGCAGAACGTCTTCGACGACTTCATCGCGTGCGCCGAGACGCTGGTGAAGGAGAAGATCACGACGTCGGATCGTCTCGGCATCATCGGCGGCTCGAATGGCGGACTGCTCGTGGCGGCGGCGGTCACGCAGCGTCCGGA
>JAYTZB010001024.1:0-3134 GCA_043742085.1 Polyangiaceae bacterium | reverse complement strand
GCCGGTCGCTCGCTCATCGCCAGCCGCGGATCTAGCACCGCCGTCACGATTCGTCGCCCTCGGCCGACGAGGGGGTGTGAGCACACGAGAGAGCGTTCGAGTTTCGCGCGTTGTTGCCACAATGGGCCTGATCTTGGCGGCTTGCGCGTCGCCCGAGATCGGAGCACGGAAGACGGCCACGGCCATGGCCACGGAGGCAGGACCACCAGTCGCCACCTCCCCACCCGTGGCCGTGGCCGTGGCCGTCCTCCGTGCCCCGGAATCTCCCTCTCCCCTCCCTCCGTCACCGCCGATCGTGGCGCGCGCTCGCGTGGAGGTCGATCGCGGCGTCACCTACGACGCTTCGTGGTTCCAGCTCGGCTATCCGAACGGCGATCCCGCGCCCGAGAAGGGCGTCTGCACCGACGTCGTCATCCGCGCGCTGCGCACGACGGGCGTCGATCTCCAGCAGCTCGTTCACGAGGACATCCTGCGCCGCCCCACCGCCTACGCGACGGTCACGCGGCCCGATCGCAACATCGATCACCGCCGCGTCTCGCCGATGCTCGTGTACCTGCGGACGTACACGACCGCGCTACCGCGAACGTTCGACGAGCAGAGCCTGGCGAGCTGGCAGCCCGGCGACGTCGTGGTGTGGGCATTCCATCCGTGCCCTATGTGCAATCCCGATCACGTGGGCATCGTCAGTGATCGCATCGGACCGCGAGGCATCCCGCTCGTCCTCCACAACATCGGCCCGACGCCGAGCGAGGACGATCGCCTCGACGCCTTCACCGTGCTCGGCCACTTCCGCGTGCCGCGAGCCTCTCGCCCCTAGTACGGCATCACCGTGAGCTGTGCGCCGATCCGCCAGTCGAGAGGCGGCCCGTAGTCGGTCCGATGCCACTGGAGCGTGAGCGAGGGAGCGGAGGCATCGAGGTCCCCTTCGATCACCAGCGACGCGGCCGGGTGGTTCGTGGAGAGCCCGACGAGCTCGAGGTGCCTCGTGCCGTTCTGGAGAACGGCCGCCGTCGCCAGCGCGTACGTATGCGTGTGCTGCGGGATCGCCACGTTGTTGCACGGCGTCGAAAGAACCTCCTCGAACGCGGTCGCGGGTCACGTTCGCGGCGACGACGTCTCCGTCCGCGGCCGCGACGATGTCGACCTTCACCTGCTTCAGCGTGATGCGGTATCGGCACTCCGAGCCGCCGCCGAACTGGACGGGATAGGTCGAGCCGAGCGTGCCCCTCCAGCGCTTGGCCTGCGGGCCGGCGTCGACGGCGGGTGCTGGCGGCGGGCTCGACGGCGCGCCACCTGCTGCACCCGCCGGAGGTTCCGTCGACGGCGCGGAGCTCCCCGAACCGCTGGGCGCGGGTGACGTCTCGTCCGCGGTGGCGCTCGACTTGCGCTGGGCGCCAAGCGGACCGCGGTCGACGACTTCGAGCACGACTACTTGCAGCGCCTCATGGTCCGGACCGACGGCAACATCGCCATGGCCGCAGCGCGGGCCGGGATCGAGCGACACTACCTCCGTTCGCTCCTGAAGAAGCACGGCCTGCATACCCGCGATTGAGCTGCTACTGCTCCCGCTGCTGAGGATTCGGCTCGTCAGTACACAGAATAGATACCACCCGCCCTCGAGAGAGCGGGTGGGCATCGCGCTCACGCGGGCTTGGCGGGCGGCGGCTCGGCCTTCTTGCGCTCGGCGACCTTCGCGCGGAGCGCCTTCAGCGCCTGCTCGTAGTCCTTCTTCGCAGCATCGATCGACGCGTCCATCCGGTCGAGCGTGGCCTTCCCTTGGCCTGCCGCTGCGTCGACCTCGCCCTTGGTCTTGGTGGCAGCAGTGATGCGCTCTGCGCTCGCCTTCTTCTCGACGTCGGTGCGGCCGGTCTCCGCCTGGTAGGCGGTCTCGTCGGCAATGAAGCGATCGATGGTCTTCTTCACCGCGGACTTGTCGGCGACGAGGCGCTCGAGCCGCGCGCGCTCGAGCGTCATCGACGCGTTCACGTCGTAGCTCGCCTGCGCGACGTCGTCGGCGAGCTTCTCGAGCGCGGCGACGTTCTGCGGTCCGAGCGATGCCTTGTAGCGCTCGATGGTCACGAAGGCCTCGTTCTTCCCGCGCAGGCGCTTCTGGAGCTGCTTCGTGATGGCTTCGTTGAGGGCGTATGCGGTGGGCCCGCCCACGTCGGCGTTACACCCGGCCTCCTTCACGGTGTGCGCGACGTTGCCGGCCACCTTGCCGGTGATGACGTCCTTGTCGCGCTCCCAGAAGCTTCGCACGGCGTCGGTGTCGGCGTGGGCGTCGGCGAAGTCGGCGCTGCGGCCCGCCTCGTCGGAGTCGTCGATGATCGACTGCACCTTGTCCCAGTCCGGCTTCTTCAGCTCGTCGACGCGCGCCCCGAAGCCCGCGGAGAGGGCCTTTTCCCGGGCCTGCGCATCACTCACGGCCTTCGTCGAGGCGGAGAGCTCGTCGGAGTAGTGCACGGCATAGTTCGTCTGTCCGGCCGAGGACGCGAGGACTGGTCCCTTTCCGGACGACGAGCACGCAGCAGAGCAGGCGACGAGAAGGAGCGTCGAGGCGAGGAGAGTCTTGTGCATTGCCCGCGATCATCGCCCGACGCGCGGAGCGTGGGCTAGGAAATCGAATCGTCGATCGCCGCGCGCATGATCGCGACGGGCGGCGGCAGGCCGAGCCAGAGCTCGAACGCGAGCGCTCCCTGACGTGCGAGCATTCCGAGACCGTTGTCGCAGACGAGCCCACGCTCGCGCGCGCGCTCGAGGAACGGCGTGCGTTGCGGCGCATACACCACGTCGAGCGCGACGGCGTCTTGCGGCACTTGCTCCCAGCGCACCGCATTCGCAACGACGTCGCCGGGCGCGGCGCCCTTCATTCCGCAGCTCGTCGCCTGCACGATCGCGACGAGGCGCGCATCCTCCTTGTCGGGGGCATGGAGGCCGTCCGCGCCTAGCCCCACTGCGACGCCTCGACCGCCGGCGGCTGCGAGGATGCGATCGATCTCGCGCACGTACGCCACGGCATGCCCGGTCTCGCCGAGCGATCGTCCGCGGATGAGCACGCGACCGACGAGGAGATGCGAGGCCAGCGCCACGATCGCGGCCCGTGCTGCCCCGCCGGTCCCGATCACGAGGCCCAC
>JAYTZB010001023.1:0-6123 GCA_043742085.1 Polyangiaceae bacterium | reverse complement strand
GAAGCGCGTCGCCGTAGACGATTCCCGTGTCGAGGTCCTGCACGAGCGGGTGATAGGGCGCGACGTCACGCGCTCTGGCGGTGGGGCGCTTCGTCGGGGAGCGCCTCGTCGCGCGGGAGGCTCACGAGGTCCATCGGGTCGCGCCCGCTCGCCTTGAGCCGGCGGACGTGGATGACCATGCCGACGCCGAAGAGGAAGAGCACCACGCACATCCATTGCGCCGGGGTGAGCGAGCCGTAGCGCGGGTCGGCCTGGTCGACGTCACGCACGCGGATGAAGTCCATCGCGAAGCGGACCGGCGCGTAAGAGAGCGCGGTCGCGGCGACGTAGGCGCCGGTCGCGAGCTTCTTGCGCCACGTGAGCGCCAGCATCGTCGCCAGGATGACCGTGAACAGCATCTCGAGCAGACCGAGATCGAACTGGGGAGCGTTTCCCCAGCGGAGCTCGAGAAAATCGGGCGTTCCGTCCTGGAGGCTACCGAGCTTTAGCAGCTTCTCGATGCGCTCGGGACGACCGAACGCGACGGCGAGCAGCGAGCCCGCTTCTGCCTTCATTCCAGGGTGATCGTGCACGACGGAGCAGCCGCTTCGGCCGAAGACCCAGGCCACCGGGAACACGCTCAGGATCACGTCGGCGAACGGGAGGATCGGCATCGTCAGCTCACGCTTGCGGAAGCGCGGGATGGTGAAGCCGATGCCGGGAACACGCGCGAGCGGTCCGGTCTCGTAGAACTTCCACAGCGTGATGCCGATGAACGCGCCGATGAACCCGCCGAACGAGCTGAGCCCCTCGTAGAGGAGGAAGATCGACCACGGCCGCTTCACGAACTCGGGCCAGTGATAGAAGATCTGGTCGAGCATGTGCCCGCCGAGGAAGCCGCCGATCAGCATCCACGTGATGAACGAGTTGAGCTTCTCGAGATCGAGGCCGCGTTGCCGCGCGCGCCGCGTCGCGAGGTAGGTGCCGAGGATCACGCCGGTCGCGACGAGCAGGCCGAACGGATGCAGCGTCAGAGGGCCGATCTTGAGGTCGGGCACGTGGATGTACGGGATCATCGAACGCCTCGCTATTTAGCAGGTCCAGGACGGCCGCGGATGACGATCGCGTCCTTGTCGCCGGCCTGGCTGCCGGGCACGACGAGCACGTCCCAGCCATTGCACGCGCGGTGATACAGCTCGCGACCGGCCCGCGCGTCAGGGCACGATCCCTCGGGAAAACGGCGCTCGAATGCGCCACCGAGACGGTCCATGGCGTGGACCTGCGCCTCGGTGCGGTCCTCGGCAGCAGACGGATCGAGCTTCACGATCTGGTCGGCCTCCGCCCAGAGCACCAGGAGGTCGGCGCCCTCGATGCGCGCGCCGGTGACGACGCCATCCTGCTCGGTCAGGGTCACCTCGAGCGTGACGAGGCGCGACTCGCGCTCGGGTCGCGTCGGCAGGAGGAAGTAGAGATCCTCCTCGCGACGGCGCGGGACAGATCCCCACGTCGAGGTCGTACGGCCCGTCATGAGCGTTCGCAACGCCGGCGGGCCTTCGGTGCGCGGCACGCCGTAGACCGCCTCGTCGAGGAGGACACCGATGGCGCCCAGGATCGATTCGCCGACAGCGCGACGCTGCACGGCCGCCGACTCGAGTTTCGCGTCCTCGTAACGAACGCGCCGCGCGATGTCGCGGAGCTCGGCGTCCTGCATGGTCGAGCCGAGCGCGGTGAGGAGCGCGATGGCAGCGGCGGCATGAGGACCGTCGGGGAGATCGACGAGGTAACGGCGCACGCCCTCTTGACTCGACTGCGCGGCCTCGAAGAAGCGCGGCTCCTCCTCCTCGTACGCGGCGCGCACCTCCGCCGCGAACGACCCCTGCGGATGACGCGCGAGGTACCTCTGCGCGCGCGCGAGGCGCGTGCCCTGCGCGCCCGCGACGCGGAACGCGCGGTAGTCCTCGAGGTCGCCGGAGCCGGCGATCATGGGCTTGAACGTCGCGCAGCCGCTCGCAGCAAGCGCGCCGAGGAGGACATACACGGCCGTCAGCGCGGCGCGCGCGGGCTTGCGGCTCACGGCTTGCCTCCATCCGCGAACACCGACCCCGAAGAGGCGACGGGCGGCGGCACCTGGCAGAAATCGCACTCGGTGGGCACCGCGGGCGCGCCGTCGTCGACGTACGTCGCGTACGTCGAACAGGAAGCAGCGGCGAGCGCGCGCAGGCAGACCTCGCCGTCGTGGAACAGCGGACGGCATGTCGCCGGAAGGACGATCTCGGGGAGCTGCGCCGGGTCGCACGCGCTCTGGCAACGTGCCGTGCCGAGGCCGCATTCCTGGCAACGCTGGCAATCTTCCAGCTTGCGCGCGTTCGCGTAGCGCTCGTGATCGAGATCGGAAGCGGTCCGCCCGCACGCGCCGGTGTCGCCCACGGTCGGCGCCATGAGCAAGATGCCGAGCACGGCGATGACGCCCCCGTGCAGGCGCGTACGCGTCCGCATGCGTGAATTCGCGAGCGCGCTCACGGGAGCACCTCGTACGCGACGACGAACCCGAGCTGCCCGCTCAGCACCGGGTACGTGACCGTCGCCTTGTCGCGCGTCCCCGCGCCGTAGAAGACGTCGCCGACCATCTCGGCGGCAACGCCGATGCCGCCGAGGAAGTACCACGTCGCTCCGAGGCCCGCCTCGAGCCCCCACGTCGCGTCGGGTGTCACCACGATGGGGATCCCCGCGCGGCCGTAGAGCGCGATCGAGCTCCAGCGTCGATAGCCGAGGTACGACGGCGTCATCACCACTTGCCCGACGCCGCTGAGCGCCGCGGAGGTACGCAGCGTCGCGCCGTGCTGGAAGCCGAGCGGGTTGCCGAACGTCGCGCCGAGCCCGATGTCGATGTACGGCGCGGTTCGCGAGACGCTCTCGGCATCGCTCCCGAGCGGCGTCGAGAGCCGGTACGGATTGTTGAAGCGAAGCCCGTCGCCGAAGAACGTGGTCAGGAAGATCTGAACGTAGCCGGGCCGCGTGCGGAACGGATCGGGCTCGGGCTTCGGCTTCTCCGGAACGATGGTGTTGCCGTCGGCGTCCTCCGCGGCGAGCGCGGAGCGCTCCGCGGCGAGCGTCGACACCGCCAGCGTGATGACGAGGACGCACGACTTCAGCGCCCGAGCCGCGAACGTCGCCGCGCTCATCAGGTCCGATTCACCCGCACCTTGGGCTTTGCGCCGAGGAGCGCGAGCTGGCCGCACGCGGCGCTCACGTCGTCGCCGCGACGACGGCGGATGAAGCAGGAATAACCGGCATCGCAGAGGATGCGCTGGAACGCGAGGACGCCGGCGAGGTTCGGCGGGCCGAGCGTCGAGGCCTCGATGGGGTTCATCGGGATCAGGTTGATCTTCACGGAGAGGCCGCGCAGGAGCTTCGTCAGCTTCCTCGCCTCCTCGACGGTGTCGTTCTTGCCCGCCACCAGCGTGTACTCGATGGTGATGCGACGTCGTCGCGGCAGCGGGTAATCACGGAGCGCCTGCATCAGCACCGGAAGCGGATACTTCTTGTTGATCGGCATCAGGCGCGAGCGCGTCTCGTCGTCGGCGGCGTGAAGCGAAATCGCGAGTCCGACGTTGCCGCCGAAGTCCTGCCCGAGGCGTGCGATCTCGGGGACGAGCCCGCTCGTGGAGACGGTGACCTTGCGCGTCGAGAGCGCGATGCCGTCGGGATGGCTGAGGAGCTTCAACGCCCGCACCGTCGCGTCGTAGTTGTGGAGCGGCTCGCCCATGCCCATGAGCACGACGTTGCGGATGCGTTCGTTCGCGTCGAGGCGCGAGCGACCGACGAGCACCTGCGCGATGATCTCGTCGGGGCGCATGTGGCGCTTCAAACCAGCGACGCCGCTCGCACAGAACACGCAGCCCATCGCGCAGCCGACCTGGGTGCTGATGCACTGCGTGACGGGAACGAACGGCTCCTTGGCAGGCTTACCCGTGGCCCTGGCCGTGGCCGTCCCCGTGCCCGATCCCTCGCCTTCGTCCTCGTCGTCCTCGTCGTCGACCGCCGCCGCAGCATCGGCATCTTCGAAGTCCGTCGTCCCGCCGGTCAGCGGCGACGGCAGATCCGAGCGCCCGGCCGTCACGCGCGGAATGAGCACCGTCTCGACGTTGGCGCCGTCGTGCATGCCGACGAGGATCTTGCGCGTGTCGTCGGCGGCGCGTCGCTCGGTGACGATGGAGAGCACGCCCGCCAGGCCTTCGGCGGAGAGCCGTTCACGCAGCGACACCGGGATGTCGGTCATCAGGCTCGCATCGGTGACGCCGCGCTGGTGGATCCACTTGAAGATGCTCTTGCCGTGGAACGTCCGGCCGCCGAGGCGCAACGCCTCCGTCGCCCACTCCTCCGGGAAGCGCGCGAGCGGCAGCGTGCTCGGGTCTGGCTTGGATGCGATGCCCACGGGACGATCCTAGCTCTTCGCCGTCGCGGGCGGCGCTTTGGCGGCTTGGGCCTCGTGGCCCTTCGCCTCTTCCCAGTACGTGTCGAGGGTCTCGAGCGGCAGGTTCTTCTCTCCGCCGGCGCCCCAACCGCCGTGCACTTCCTTCACCCGGCTCTCGACATGCGAGAAGCGGCGCGTGAACTTGTCGATGGTGCGGCGAAGCGCGCCCTCGGCATCGACCTTCACGTGGCGCGAGAGGTTCACGAGGGCAAAGAGGATGTCGCCCATCTCGTCCTCGATGGCCTGCGCGTCGCCGCTGGCGATCGCCTCGTCGAGCTCGGCGAGCTCCTCGGTGACCTTGGCGCGCGAGCCGCGGGCGTCGGGCCAGTCGAAGCCCACGCGCTCCACCTTCTCGCCGATGCGCTGCGCACGCGTGAGCGCGGGCAGGCTGCGGGGCACGCCGCCGAGGATGCCCCGCTCGCCCTTCTCCTTGGCCTTGATCTTCTCCCAGTTGCGGAGGACCTCGTCCGCGTCCTTGGCGTCCATATCCCCGAAGACGTGGGGATGGCGATGAACGAGCTTCTCGACGATCCCCGCGACCACGTCGTCGATGGCGAACGCGCCCTCTCTACGGCCGAGCTCGGCCTGGAAGACCACCTGGAGGAGGAGGTCGCCGAGCTCCTCGCGGATCGCCTTGCGATCTCCGGAGTCGATGGCGTCGATGACCTCGCAGGCCTCTTCGAGGGCGTATTTTCGGAGCGTCTCGAAAGACTGCTCGCGGTCCCAGGGGCAGCCATCCGGCGCGAGGAGGCGCTGCATCACCTGGACGAGGCGCGTGAGCGTGGAGCCGTCCTGAGCGTCCAGGGCGGGCACCGGGCGCGGGAGATCCTCGTCGAAGCGCGGGAGTTTCGGCACGTCAGACATCGTCGCGGGATTTAGCACGGTGAGCACGCCACGCCGAGGCCGTGCATCGGGCCGGAGGTGATACCATTCGAGGGGATGGCGGCCGAGGCCGGGAGAGAGCCGGGGACGAGCTTCCGCCGGAAGATGATCTTCCTCGCGGTCGTGCTCGTGCTCGGGCTCGCGTATCTGCTGCGCGGCGTGCTCGTGCCGCTGTTCCTGGCGTTTCTGCTCGCCTACGCGCTCGACCCGTTCGTCGATCGTCTCGAGGCGCTGCGCGTGCCGCGTCCGCTCGGCGCCATCCTCGTGATGCTGGGCATCGCCGGCCTCGTGAGCGTGGTCATCGTCTACGCGGTCCCGATGTTCGTCGACGAGGTGCGCGACGCATCGAGCGCGCTCCCCGACCAGATCCAGGCGCTCCAGGCGCGCATCGAGCCGTGGTTCGCGACGCAGCTCCACGTGAAGCTGCCGCACTCCATCAACGACCTCGAAAAGGCGCTCACCGATCGCATGCGAGCGGGCGACGGCTACGACAACGCACGCTCGTTCCTGTTCGGCACGATCGGCTATGTCGGCGTCGCGCTCTCGGCGCTGATCGTGCCGGTCTTCGCGCTGTATCTGCTCATCGATTTCGATCGCATCGTGGCGCGCGTCGAGCAGCTCGTTCCCCGCCGCTGGGCGCCGCCCATCGCCGACGTGGCGCGGCAGATCCACAAGACGCTCAGCGGCTACGTCCGCGGGCAGCTGACGGCGAACATCGTCCTCGCCGCGCTCTACGCGACGGGCCTGCGCATGGTGGACATCCGACTCGCGGTGCCGATCGGCGTTCT
>JAYTZB010001022.1:0-1574 GCA_043742085.1 Polyangiaceae bacterium | reverse complement strand
GACAGCGTCGCCGGTCGCGTCGATCGCGGCGAAGGCACCATCGGCCGCCTCTCCAAGGACGAGGCGCTCATCAACGAGGTGCAGGGCGTCGCCGAGGGCGTGAACGACTACGTCGACGGCCTCCGCCGCCTGCAGACCATCGTCGGCCTCCGCAGCGACTACAACTTCCTCTCCAACACCATCAAGAGCTACGTCGAGGTCCGGCTGCAGCCGCGCGAGGACAAGTACTACGTCATCGAGCTGATCAACGATCCGCGCGGCAAGACGACCTTCACGCAGACCGACACCGACACGACCAACCCCACCCAGCCCGCGCACTACCGCACGGTGCAGACGACCACCACCGACGCCTTCCGCTTCACGATCCAGTTTGCGCGCCGCATCGGGCCGTTCACGGGTCGGTTCGGCATCAAGGAGTCGACGGGCGGCATCGGTCTCGACACGCACCTCCTCTCGAACCGCTTCGAGGTGGTGCAGGACCTCTTCGGTTTCGGCGAGGAGATCAAGCCGCGCTATCGCCTTTACCTCGGCTACGAGTTCATCCACCGGCTCTGGCTGCTCGGCGGCGTCGATCACATCTTCTTGCCGGAGCGTCGCGACTACTTCCTCGGCCTGCAGCTCCGCTTCACCGACGACGACCTCAAGACCATCCTGCCCTTCTCGGGCGGAGCGACGGCCGCCGGCAAGTAGTCACGGCGTGACGTGGAAGCGCGCTGCTGCGCGCGCGGTCTCTCCGGCGCACACCACGGCGACGTTCGCGTCGCCTTCCGAGAGAACCGTCAGCGCATCGTAGGTCGCGCTGAAGATCGCGCCGCTGCCGGAGACGACGCTCTCGTTGTCGTAATCGAACTTCAGGCCCTCGCGCGACCAGTAGAGCTCGTCGCCGTCGCTGTCGAACGCCTTGACCGAGATCTTCGCGTCGGCGTGCTTCTTCAGCGTGTAGACGCCGTCCTTCGGCTCGACGGCACTCTCCTTCGACGTCACCGCGAGATCCAGGCGCGTCGCCGGTCGCACCGCGATGTCCACCTGATCGACGACGGCCCCCTTGCCGTCGAGGACCTTGAGCTTGCTGAAGCCCTCACGGAGGGCGGCGACCTCGACGGTCATCGTGCACTTCATCGTCTCGCCCGACTCGCAGTGCTCTCCCCCGTGGACGATGCGGGAATGGGAGGTCGACTTGTCGCCGGACGAGCACGTGCACGTCTCCATCTGCGTGGACACCGTGGCCGCGCCGTCCTCGTCGATCGAACCGGTGAGGCCGCCCGTCGTATCGCCGCTCACGGACACGGAGACCTTCGCGCCCTGCATCGCCTTCTTGTCGAGCGAGCAACCGAAGAAGCAGCCGGGGCCCGAGTAAGCGAAATGAAGGTTGCCCATCTCGCCTTCGGTGTCGTCACCGAGCTTGAAGTTGCACGCGCCGGCAACGAGCGTGAAGGAAGCGAGAGCAAGCAAGCAAGCGAAGGCGTAGGGCCGCATGACGCGCGCCGAGTGCAACGCGCATACCAGCGCCTACACCGGTGAAACGTCAATGATTGTCTGGCTTCGCGCGCTACCCGCGGCGACGCCGTGAACGC
>JAYTZB010001021.1:0-9279 GCA_043742085.1 Polyangiaceae bacterium | reverse complement strand
GCCTTCTCCCCCCACGGGCAGCGAAAATTCTGCGGCTTCGTGAGAACCCAGAGGGTCGGGACCGGGGCCGGCGACTTCGGGAACGGGCCGTCGCCGTCGGTGAAGTAGACCACGCCATCGACGTCGTGCGCTCCGAGGAGCGCCGGCGCGAACACTGCGCGAAGATCGGTGCCACCGCGACCCACCACGTTCTCGATCCGGCCCGCGAACGGGTAAACGCGCGCCACCGAGACGTCGCACTCCGCGATCGTGATGTGCGCTCGCTCCGAGAGGACCACCAGCTGCCGCGCGATCTCCTCGAGCTCCTGCTTCGTCATGCTGAGCGACGTGTCGATCGCGACGAGCAAGCGCTGCTCGGCATTGCGGCGCGGCGCCCAGCTCCGACCGGGCACCTCGAAGATGCGGTTCGGAAAGCGACGGCTCGGCCTCGACCACGTGTGCACCGGCGACCGCGCCCTCGCGACGAACATCGCGAGGGCCGCGCGCCAGTCCATGATCTCGTCGGGCGCGCGCGTCGTCTCGGCGAGCTCCTCGATCAAGCGACCTGGCGTCCGCCCCGCAACGAGATAGCGGCGCGAGACGTTGGGGTCGTCGTCCTCGTCGTCGATGCGCTCCTTGCGCTCCGCGCGCGCTTCCTCGATCGCTCGCTCGACGAGCAGCGCCGTCTGCGCGATTCCGCCGGGCTGCGCGTCGGGCTTGGCGAGATGCCGATGATCGTCGACCGTGCCCGACCCCGGCTCACCCGGGCTCGGCTTGGGCCGCGAGCCCGTTCCCTGCATGTGATGCACGAGGATCTCGTAGCGCTCTCGCGTGCTCTGGCCGGCGCGAATCCCCACCGCCGAATAGGAGCGCCACGTCACGGCGGGCGGCAGCTCCTCCGCGATGTACTCGTTCGCCGACATCTCGATCGCGAGGTCCATGAGCTCGGGCTCTTCGCACTCGGCAAACTTGGGATGCGTGAGATGCCCGAGGACCACGTGATGCACCTCGTGGAGCAGCACCCCGCGCAGGAACTGGGGCTCCGCGGCGAACGAATCGACGTTCACGTGCAGGAAGAACCGGCCGTCGTGGAGCGAGACCGCCATGCGCGCGACCGAAGGATCCGCCACCGGCGTGAGCTTCGCGAGGATCGCCGCGTAGTACGGATAGGCCTCGAGGAACGACGGATCACGGATGAAGTCGTCGAGCCATCGCTCGAGCTGGCTCCGCGTGCGCGCGCTCGCAGCGGTCATGCGCTCATCCCCGCTATCCCCCCGGCCGCACCGGCATGATGCCGACGCGCTTCAGGGTCTCCACCAGCGGCATGGCATGACGCTCGTGGAGCGCCACTAGCAGGTACCCGAGGCTGGTGCGCGCGACGTTGCTCTTCTTCAGCTCCGCGAGGCGCGACGGCGTCTCGATGAACGCGCGCAGGCCAGTGATGGCGAGCGCGATGCGATGTTGCTTCGCCGGGTCTCCGCGCCACGCGGCGATCTTCTTCTCCGCGGCGCTGTTGGCGAACCCCGCGAGAAGATCGGTGGGATCGATGTCGACCAGCGTTGCCGCGGTGGCGTTGCCGCCCAGCGCCTCTTGCAGCTTCTCGCGCTGATCGCCGGGGAGATCGGCGAGCAGCGCTTCGAACGACACGAGCGTGAGCTGACCTTGCGCGGCGAGCACGCCTGCTTCGGGGCCCGCGAGCAGCGGCAACACCCGCTGCACGATCTCGTCGAGGCGATCGGTCTGGCCCTTCTGCCGATAGCCCGCGATTTCCTTCGCGAGCGCCGAGGTGGCGGAATACGTCGAGAGCAGCGCGCGCACGTCGAAGCCGATGCGCGTGCCCCACGTGGCCTTCGACGCCAGCAAGGCCTCGACCCAGACCGCCGGTAGATAGCCGCCGAGCACGTCACGCACGAGCGTCCCGTCCTCGAGCTCTGCGGGCGTGAACGCCTGGAGCAGCTCGGATGCGTACGTCCACGTGCGCGGCGGAACGTCGTCGAGCAGTCGCTCGTGCGCGTGCGCGAGGGAGACGACGCCGGGATGGAGGTTCTTCGTCTGCGCCCAGGCCAGCCACGAGGCGCGATCGGCGCGCACGCTCACCTGCAGGAAGCGAGCGCGCAGCGCCTTGTCGAGCGTGGTCACGTGGTAATCGGCGGTCTGCGGGTTGATGGTCGCGACGCAGACCCAACCTTCGGGCAGCTCGTATTCGTGGAGGCGTCGCGCCGACAGCAGCTGGAGCGCAGGCTGCTGGATGTAGCGCTCCGCGCGGTTGAGCTCCTCGAGCAAGAGGATGCCGGCGCCGTCGCGTGGGAGCACGTGTGGCAGCGCGTACTCCGTGCGTCCGTCCTTCACCACGGGGAGACCGACGAGATCGGGAGGCTCGAGCAGGCTCAGGTCGAGCACGGTGGTAGCGATCCCGAGCTGCTCGGCGACCCGACGGATGATCTCGCTCTTGCCGACGCCGGTCGGCCCTTCGAGGAGCACGGCACGGCGCGCGCGATAGGCGACGGTCAGCACCTTCTCGAGGCGCGGCCCGACGGGCACCGAGAGCGGCCGGAGGCCTTCGTTTGCGCTCGAAGCCGGCGATTTCGACGACATGGATGCCACATGCCTGACGTAGCACAACGCGCTAGGCTTCTCCTCGGAGGCTCTTCTCATGGCCAAGAAGCGACCGGCCGGCATCCACAAGGACACCGCCTCGTTCTCGTGGAAGCACGTCCTCTTCGGCGGTGGTGTCTTCGACAACACCACGCCCAAGCAGAACAAGAAGGGCTGGGACATCTTCGAGCTCGGCCAGCGCTCGTTCTGGGCGGTGCCCACCGCCGTCGCGTGGGACGAGCCCGTTCGCGAGGACCCCGAGTACGCCGAGGCCATCGCCGCGATGCTCACGTTCCTCTGCCCGGGCGAGAAGACCGCCGTCACCGGCGCCAGCTACATCTCCACGATGGTCCGCACCGAGGAGGCGAAATTCTACTTCGTCGAGCAGGCCCTCGAGGAGGCCAAGCACTACGACGCGCTCCGCCGGCTCATCCCCAAGATCACCGGGCGCCCCATGCCGGAGCCCGCGCCCCTCGTCCGCGCTCTCTACTCGTTCGGCGTCGTCGATCGCACCGACGTCGCGTTCATGATGGGCAACATCAACATCATCGGCGAGCACCTCGCGAACCAGATCTTTCACCAGATCAACCACGTCGCGAAGGACGAGACCGTCCGCAAGGTCATCGCGCTCATCGGCAAGGACGAGTCGCGTCACATCGCCGCTGGCCAGCGCTTCTTCGGCGAGGTGTATCCCGAGTTCAAGAAGCGCCGCTCCACCATCCTCGCGAAGAACCTGGCGACGACCTTCATCCTCGCGTGCGCGACGTACGAGCTCGTCAACCCGATGCGGAAGCTCAAGATCGATCTCGATCTGGTGATGAAGCGCATGTACGACCACTACGAAGAGGTCACGCACTCACTGCCGCCGTTCCCCGAGCAGGCCATTCGCGACAACATCATGGACTTCATCCGCGGGGGCACGACGAAGACCATCGGCCGCATCGAGAAGTACACGCGCCCCGATGGCGAGCTCGACATGAAGCGCATCCTCGAGACATGCGAGCGGGCCGTGCGATCGCCGAAGGCGCTGCGCGAGCTCTTCGCCGCGTAAGGCGCGAGGCGCGAGGTCCAGCACATGAGCGCCGCGGTCGTCATCGGTTCCGGGATCGGGGGCTCCGCGGCGACGCTGCTCCTCGCGCATGCCGGCATTACCGTCACGCTCGTCGAGAAGAACCGGCGCATCGGCGGATCGTGCTCGGGCTACGAGAAGCAGGGCTTCCACATCGACATCGGCACGCACATGTTCTGCCGTGGCGACAAGGGCCCCCTCGGTGACGTGCTCCGACGTGCCGGAAATCCAGGCGCCATTCGCTTCGTGCGCACGCGCGACATCGCCGAGCTGCGCTTCCTCGATCCCGACGACGCCACCAAGGTGCGCGGGGTCGCTGTCCCCTCCGACGTCTCGCGCATGCCGCGGTTCGCCTTCGAGATCGCCCGCGCGCTCCAGCTCTCGGTCACCGACGCGATGCGCGCTGCACGGCTCTTCACGTACATTCTCTCGATGAGCGATGCCGAGGTCGCATCCTGGGACCATCGCTCGATCGAGGAGTTCCTCCAGCCGTTCACCGATCACGCGCCCACCATCGGCGTGTTCGGCTTCCTGCTCGGCCTCTACTTCATCCTGCCGTACTGGGAGGTCTCCGCGGGCGAGGCGCTCTGGTGCTTCCGCCGCATGGCACGCGACAACGCGCTCAGCTATCCGAAGGGCGGCTCCATCGCCATTCCCGAGACGTACCTGCGCCTCGCCGAGGAGAAGGGCGCCCAGGTCCGCACCGGCACCGGCGTGAAGCGCGTGCTCGTCCGCGATGGCCGTGTCACCGGTGTCGAGCTGTCCGACGGCACGGTGATCCCTGCGACCATCGTCATCTCGACGTCGAGCGTGCGTACCACCGTGAGCAAGCTCGTCGGCGCAGAGCATTTTCCGGACGCGTACGTCGATCGCGCGATGAAGATCCGTGGTTCGTACATCGCGGTGCAGGCGAAAATTGGCCTGACCAAGAAGCTGGTCGAGCCGGGCTGCATCGTCGGCGGCGTCGGCGACGGCGTGGATCTCTCGCGCGTCGGCACGAACGACATGAAGGAGATGTTCGCGCACCTCCGCCGCGGCGAGGTCCCGCCCATCGTGCCGTTCTACTGCCCGGTGCCGACCAACTTCGATCCCGATCTCGCGCCGCCCGGCCACCAGCTGCTCACGCTCTGCGCGGTCGCGCCGACCAGCGACGTCGCGCTCACGTCGCCGCCCGCGGCATGGGAGGAGGCAATGATGCGGACGGTGCGTCGTGTCGTCCCCGGCCTCGACGAGCACGTCGCCTTCATCGACACGTTCGACGTGAGCTTCATCGAGAGCTGGATCGGCAAGGAGTTCGGCCCCGCCGTCTCGACGGGTCAGACGCCGGACCAGGTCGGCAAGAAGCGGCCCCCGGTCTACACGCCGCTCCGCGGTCTCTACCTTGCCGGATGCAACGCCGGTGCGCGCGGCGTGGGCACCGAGCTCGCCGCGGCGAGCGCGATGGAGTGTGTGGATCGCGTGCTGACCGATCTCGGGCGGGACATCGTCGCTCCTCGACCGACGCGGTCCACGGCGGAGACCAGCGCGCGCCTGATTGCCCGCGCCGCCGCCCTGCCGCTCGCGTGGGCGACCCGCGCCTGAGGGCTTGCTCGATCTGCGCAAGCACCCCACCACGCGCTGGCGCGCTGCCTGCACCATCCCTTCGCGTCAGGGCAAAAGGGAGAATCGTGATGAGCAAGAAGATGCGCAAGGTCCTCGGTCTGGTGGTTTCGGGCGCCGCGATGCTGGCGACGATGAGCGGCTGCGCCGCCGAGGACGCCGCGAGAGGTGACCCCTCCGCCGACGAGGGCTCGGTCGAGTCCGAGGTGACCGCTCTGCGACCCGGCGTGAACAGCGCCGGTTGCAAGCGCAGCGCGTACAACTGCGCGCTCGATCCCGGTGGCAAGGGCCAGCGCGTCTACACGGCCACGGGCAGCGAGAGCTGGGGCATCGATCCGAAGTGGGTCGCCGATCACAAGCTCGGCGGCATCCCCGTGGTGGACGGCAACGGCGAGCCCATGGGCATCTCGAAGAAGACGTCGCTCACGCTGAACTATGGTCAGACGCGGCGCATCGGCGACACCAGCTACGTCATGGCGCTGAGCAGCGGCGTCGGCGCGGCGGGCTGGGTCCCGATCGATTCGTTTCTCCATGCCGACTCGCTGCGAGCTGCGGTCGGCGAGGTGAACGCGCGCGGCGTCGGCCTGAAGGACCTCGGCTGCTACGAGGTCGACACCACGTTCGACCCGAAGCTCGACACGTTCAAGCTGGTGAAGGGCGCCACCATCCACGACTCGGAGGAGCCGAACGATTACCTCCCCGCGAAGCGCAACAACGGCAAGGTCTACATGAACCTCGCGTTCAGCACCCCGGGCGACGCGCTCGGTGCGCCTGCGGTCGACATCTTCCCCGCCGGCACGAAGTTCCAGCGCATCGACGTCCCGACGTGGGAGGGAAGCGTGGCCTCGCTCGATGCGAAGCTCTACGCGCGCACCCCCGGCACAGATCATTTCTCCAACCTGTCCAGCCGCTCGATGAAGTTCATCTACGGCTACGTGAAGACCAAGCCCGGCGCTGTTCGCTACGGCTGGATGGCGATCGACGGCCTGAAGACCTCGGGGTCGTGCCCCAACCGCTGACGAACGCGGCCATTTAGTCGCAGCTAATGGATCCCATTGGCGACGGCCTGAAGGGGCCCTAACGTGCGCCCATCATGGGTCACGAAAGCTGGCACGAGCCGTACGAAGATCTCACTCCGCGCACGCGCGACATGCATCGCGCCATCATTTCGCTCATGGAGGAGCTGGAGGCCATCGACTGGTACCAGCAGCGCGCCGACGTGACGCCCGACGCCGATCTGAAGGCGGTCATGGAGCACAATCGCGACGAGGAGATCGAGCACGCGATGATGACGCTGGAGTGGATCCGGCGTCGCAGCCCGAAGTTCGACGAGAACCTCCGCACGTACCTGTGGAGCTCCGGACCGATCACCGAGGTCGAGGAGAAGATGAAGGAGGGCGGCGACGGCGGCGACTCCAAGGAAGCCGGCGAAGCCTCGTCGCGCTCCAAGCCGGAGAAAAAGAAGTCGAAGTCGAAGCCTGCAGACGGCTCCCTCGGTGTCGGTGGCCTCGCGCTCACCAAGGAAGCATGAAAGACATGGACCTCTTGAAGCGCAAGCTCGCTCCGATCCTTCCTGAAGCGTGGGAGCTCATCGACGCCGAGGCCAAGCGTGTCCTCGAGCTTTCCCTCGCGGGCCGCAAGGTGGTGGATTTCCACGGTCCGCACGGCTGGAAGCTGGCCTCCGTCAGCACCGGGCGGCTCCGACTGCTCTCCGACGCCAAGGACGACGTCAGCATCGGTGTCCGCGAGGTGCAGACGCTCATCGAGACGCGCGTGCCCATCAAGCTCGCCATCATGGAGCTCGATACCGTCGCGCGCGGCGCCGAGGATCCCGACCTCGATCCCGTCGTCGAAGCCGCGAAGAAGATCGCCTACCTCGAGGACGACGCCATCTTCAACGGCTTCGAGCGCGCCGGCATCGCGGGCATTCTCCCGTCGAGCAAGCACCCGCCGCTCACCATGCCGTCCGACGTGCTGCAGCTCCCGCGCACCGTCGTGGAGGCGAAGGAGATCCTGCGGAAGGCCGGCATCGGCGGTCCGTACGTGCTCGTCCTGGGCACCGCGATCTACGAGCAAGTCTACGCGGCCACCGATGACGGCCGGTCGCTCGCGAAGCGGCTCTCGCAGCTCCTCTCCGACGGCCCCACCGTCCACATCGTGCAGTCCGACGCCGTGCAAGGCGGCGCGCTCGTCTCTGCACGCGGCGGCGACTACGAGCTGACCGTCGGGCAGGACCTCTCGATCGGCTACGCGTACCACACGAAGCACGAGGTCGAGCTCTACGTGACCGAGTCGTTCACGTTCCGGGTCCTCGAGCTAGCGGCGGCGGTTCGCATCGCGTCTCCGGCCGCCGCGAAGCCCTGATAGAGTCGATCCGTGACGCGTGGCGCGCTCGCGGTCATCACATTGACGGCAGCCTGCGGGAGTCTCTCCTGCAGGAGCTGTGACGACGCGCCGGCGAGGGCGGACAGGGACGCGGCGGCGATCGACGCCGCGATGCCGGCGGTTCCTTCCGCGAGCACGAGCACTGCGTCGACCGAGCTCGACGCCGGACTCGTCGTCAGCGATGCGGCGGCGAGCACCTTCGACGCCGCCACTCCCGATGCCGGACCGTCGCTGTGTCGACTCGCGTACGGCCCTGCGGAACAGGCGTTTCGTGGGCCGGCCGCGATGGTCACGAGCGCCACCGAGCTGAAGCTCGTCGCCAACGACGGCGGCAAGCCGCGCATCTTTGCGGTGCCGCTTGGTCCTCCACCGTCCGCGTCGGCCCCGGTACCCGCGCCCCCGAAGCCCGCGTCGTTCTTCGGGATGCGCTGGCCGCCGTGCGAGATGGCGGGACGATGGGCGTATTGCCAGGCCGCCGGCGGCATCGTGTATCGCACGACGCTCGGCGTGAACGACACGAAGCAGATCGCGAAGAGCCAACCGAGCACGCGAATCACGGCGTCGGCGCTCGGCCCTGATCATGCGGTGCTCGCGACGCTCGATGCGCGAAGGACCACCGAAGGCGTGCTGATGCAGGCGTTCGTCACGCTCGACGACGGCGAGACGGTGCGCCTCTCCGAGGACGGTGCCGGCGCGACCGTGGTGCGTCTCGTGCCACGCGGCGATCGCGCGGTGGCGCTCTACATCGATGCGCGCATGGCGATGGTCCCCGTGCACGCGCGTCCGCTCTCGCTCCGGGGCAAGGACCTCGTGCTGGCCGACGATGCGGTGGTGTTCGTGGGCGGTCCACCGGAGCGCGGCATCGAGCTGACGGCAGCAGGCGCGGGTGCGTCGGTCTTCGCGCTCTTGCCGATGGCGCGCGAGACGACGGACTTCGGCTTGGCGACGATCCCGATCGCCGAGCAACCGAAGGAGGACGTGCAACCGTCGTGGTCGCTCTATCCGAACGGCCTCGACCCGGCTCCTGTCGCTGCGACCGTCGGCGGAACGATCTCCTGGGTGGCGCGCGTACGACCCAGCGAACGCATGGTCGGCTCGCCGCGCATCGTCGAGCTCGGGCGTCTCGATGCAGCGGGCGGATTCACGTCGCTGGGCGCCATCTCGATGGGCAAGCACGTCACCGACATGGCCATCACCAGCGATTCCTACGGCTCGGTCTGGATTCTTTACGGCGATACCAACGCGACCTGGCTGGAGCGCCGCGTCTGTCCGTAGCGCCGCGTCTGTCCGTGAACCGCGTCTGTCCGTGAACCGCGTGAAGTGGTATTCGTTCGGCCGATGAGCCGAGCACGCCAGGTCGGTTCGGTGCTCGTGATGGCGGGATTCCTCGCCTTCACGACCGCGACGAGCCGCCCCAAGAAGGACGGGGCAGACAGCGGCGCCGACGCGGCCGCGCCTCCGCCGTCGTCGTCGGCGGCGAACGCCTCGCCCGCGGACGTCGACCCCAGCGCGATATCGGTGACGCTCGGCTGCGGCGGACGACCAGGAAATGCCGGCTGCACGCTTCTTCGCGAGTTCGACGGCGCGGACTCCTGGGTCGACCTCCCCGTGGTCGAGACGGTGTGGTTCGGCGAATCGCACGCCATCGGCGG
>JAYTZB010001020.1:0-8200 GCA_043742085.1 Polyangiaceae bacterium | reverse complement strand
AACGCCGCGGCGAGCGCCGGCCGGCGCGTGAAGGCCGCGGGATGACGGCCGCGGAGGGGGCGGACGGGGCGGAGGCGGCGAAGGGGGCGGAGGCGGCGCCGCCGCCGCGCAGCGCGTTCCTCCCGCGCCTGCCGCGGCGTCTCGTGAGCATGCTCCTCGCGTTCGTGGCGATCCTGCTGCTCGCGCTGGCGCGCTACGCGGCGCCCGAGCCGCGCGGCATCGATGCGCCGCTCGACGTGTTCTCGGCGATGCGCGCGCGCGAGACGATGAAGGCCATCAGCGGCGATGGCGAGTCGCGCGCGATCGGGAGCGAGCCCAACGTGCGCGCGCGCGCGTGGCTCGAGGCCGAGCTCGCAAAGAACGGGTTTCGCACCGAGCGCCAGACCGCGATGTCGTGCACGGCGCACGGCGCCTGCGCGCGCGTGGTGAACATCGTCGCAACGCGCGCGGGGACCGATCCCGCTGCGGCTTCGGTGCTGCTCATGGCGCACTACGACTCGGTACCGTGCGGGCCCGGCGCGAGCGACGACGGCATGGGCACCTCGACGGTGATCGAGGCGTCGCGCGCCATCGCCGCGGGCTCGCCGCTGCGACGCACCGTGGTGGTGGTGCTGACCGACGGCGAAGAGGCCGGGCTCCTCGGCGCGTCGGCGTTCGCGCGCGAGCATCCGCTGGCGAGAACGGTGCACGGCGCCGTCAACGTCGACGCGCGAGGCACCAGCGGGCCCAGCGCGATGTTCGAGACCAGCGCAGGAAACGCCTGGATCATAGGGCTCTACGCGCGTCACGCGTCGCATCCCGTGAGCTCGTCGCTGTTCTACGAGATCTACCGGCGGATGCCGAACGACACGGACTTCACGTCGGTGAAGGACCGCGTGCAGGGCGTGAACTTCGCCAACATCGCGGGCGTCGAGCACTACCACACGCCCCTCGACTCCTTCGCGAACGCCGATCCTGGGACGCTGCAGCATCACGGCGATCAAGCGCTCGCGATGGTCCGCGCGCTCGCGAATGCCGGGCCCGAGCTCGATGCGGGGATCCCCTCGACCGCGACGGCGCCCTCGGCGGATGCGGCGCGCGACGCCGTGTGGTTCGACGTGCTTGCGTCGTTCGTCGTGCGCTGGCCGTCGTCGGCGTCGCTCGGGCTCGCGCTCCTGGCGCTCGCGCTGGTGGTGCTGTCGGCGATCCGCTTGCGGACGTGGGGCCGCGGTCTCGTCGCGGCCGCGGCGGCGCTGGTCGCTGCGCTCGTGGCTTCGCTGCTGGTCGGGCTCGTGCTGCGCTACGGCGGCGCCCTGCCCGTGCCGTGGGTGGCGCATCCGCTACCCGCCCTCGCGTCGCTGCATATTGCATGCATATCGGCAGGGCTCTGGGCAGCGCGGCTCGTCGGACGCCGTGCGTCGCCGCAGGTGCTCTGGGCCGGCACGTGGCTCACGTGGGCGGTGCTCGGCGTCGTCACGGCGATCGTCGCGCCGGGTGCGTGCTTCCTGTTCGTGGTGCCGGCGTTCGTCGCAGGGTTCGTATCGCTCCTGCGGATCGATCTCGCGACGGCGGTGCCCGCGCTCGTGGCCGGCGTGCTCTGGGTGCCGATCGCCATCCTCGCCTACGACGGGCTCGGGCTGGTGATCCCGGTGGTCGCGTGCATCTCGTCGACGATGCTGGTCACGACGCTCCCGGCGCTCGCCGTGAAGCGAGCGCCGCGGACGGCCACGGCCTCGGCCTCGGCCTCGGCCACGGCCTCGGACGAGAAAGGACCGACGCGTCGCGCGGTCTTCGCCGTGCTCGCGGCGATCGCGAGCCTGGTCGTGGCCGCGATGGCGGTGCCGGCGTTCTCCGCGGACATGCCGCAGCGCGTGAACGTGGTGCTTCGTCAAGACGAGGGGACGGGCGGTAGCACGCCGCCCGCACGCGTCTACGTCGAGGCCGCGTGGGCCTACATGCCGTGGGGCAAGCCTCCAGCGGCGATGGTGACCGCGCTCGGCGACCCTTCGCGCGTCGCGCTCGGCGCGAGCACGCCGTGGTCGACGGCCGTGCCCTTCGCGGAGGTCCCGCGCATCGCGCTCGAGGGCCCGACCGCCACCGTGCTCTCGTCCGGTCCGTCGCCGCGAGGACGCAGCGTCCGCGCGCGGATCGCTTCGCCACGCGGCGCGCGCACCATCATGGTCCTCCTTCCAGAGGGTCGGTCGGCGTCGGTCACGGTCGAGGGCCTCGCGGCGTTCCCGCACGACGACGCGGTCGTTCTCCGGGCCGTTCCCGCAGAGGGGCTGGAGGTGACGCTCGACGCGTCTGGCGCGAGCCCCATCCCGCTCACGCTGCTCGACCTTACCTCGGGCCTCCCGCCCACCGACGTCGCGCCGATCGCCGGCGCCGTGAAGGATGCTCGGACCTCCGCCGCGGTGCAGACGCAGGAAGGCGACCGGACGGTCGCCGGCCGCCACCTCGAGCTCTGAGCCTCCCGAGCTCCGAGCTCGTGACCGGCTCCGTCACTTGACGAGCATCGTGATGGAACCCGGCGCCGTCGTGCCATGCTCGCCCCAGTAGACGCCGTCGCTGTCGACCGCGAGGCGCCACACGTTTCCGGTCGCGATGGGCTCGGGAAGCGCGCCGCCAACGTGGGTGTCGACGGCGAACACGCCGCCGGCGTCCGGAACGGCGAAGTAGACGTAGCTCGCGTCGGCGGCCATCGCGAAGGGGCTGATCGCGGTGGGTAGTGCCGTCACCTGGGCTGGGCCACCATCGACCGCGAAGCGGAAGAGATCGCGCTTGCTGGTCTGCTTCCGAACGCCCCACACGGCATCGCAGTCGGTCGTCGACGGGGAGATCCCCGGATCAGCCCCCGCGCCGCCGTCGGGCACGGCGGCGAACATCGGCAGCACCGTCCCGGTCGTGAGATCGAGTCGCTTGACGTACCGCGACACGAGCGCGCTCGAAGCGTAGGCGGCGTCGTTCGTCACCGCGATCGCGGGATACGTGTCCACCTGCGTCGCCGACGCGTTGAAGCCGATCGGCGACGCCGTCGTGTCGACGACGAACACGTGCCCGTCCTCGGTCACGCCAACGAGCGCGCCCTCTCGCGCACGGCTCAGCGATGCGACGTTACCGGCGATGCTGGCAAGATCCTCGACGGCACACGGCGTCGTCGAGCAGTCTCGTCGCGCGCGCCGGAGCACGCCCGGCGATCCGAGCCCTCGGCCCGGCCGCGTCGGATCGTGGATCGTCCAGTAGACGTAGCTGCCGTCGAGCGCGATCGCCCGCGCCGCTGGCTGCGCGGCGGCGATCTCGAAGGCCGGTCCGCCCGCCTTCTTCGCGTGGCGGAGCACGCGCGCAGGCGCTTGACCGTTGTACGCGTCCAAACCGCTATCGCCCGCGGCTTGCGCCGTCCAGTAGAGGCTCGACGCGTCGGTCGCGATGTCGAAGGGATATTCCGGCACGGCCGGCGCCGCGATGATGGCTCGGCGCGGGCAGCCGCCGAGCGCGCACTTCGGGCCGCTCGGCGGAGGACAGGTGACGCCGAGCTTCGGCGCCGGGGAAGCATCCATGTCGGCGCCCGCGTCGGCATCGGGCGGCGCGTCGACCGCAGCGTCGACGAGGTCCGCCCCGTCGGCGGCGGCATCGGCGATGAGCTCCGGCTCCGTTCCGGAGAACGACTGACAAGCGACGATCACAACGGCGCCTGCGCAGGCCGCCGCAAGGCTCGCGACCAGAGAACGCGATCTCACGCCCATGCGGAGACTCTACCGCCCCGACGCCATCCTCGATGCAGCGAACGTTGCGTGCACGGGCTGTGAACGACGGGTCCACTGGTCGACGAACCGGGCTCGATGTGTGGACAGCGGGGCCAGCAGCCTCCACTCGCGTCACCCGATGTCGCCGGCTTACGGAAGCGCAAGCGGGGCCCGGCCCTTGCACAACTGCACGGCATGACCGTCGCACGCCGTCCGAAGAACGCACCGTCCGACGAGCGCGACGAGGACGCCATCTTCTCGGTCGACACCGTGCCGCCGCCCGCCGGCGAGGACGATCCGTACAGCGCCGCGACCAAGGTGGGGCCGCTTGCGCGCGGGTACATCGACAAGCTCATGGCCGACTCGGAGCGCAAGCCCTCGCCGCCGCGGATGCGCTCGGAAGCCGTCGCCGTGTCGGAGGCGCGCTCGGAGCTCCGATCGCTGGTCGTCCCGAAGCCGCCGCGCGCGCCGTCCGACAGCCGGCCTGGGATGCCCACGCCGGCGCCCGCCACGACGCGATCGCCAGGCGCGTACTCGGCGCGGGAAGACGACGACTACTTCTTCCGCGCGGTCGACGACGAGGAGCCTCCCCACGAGCCCACGTCGCTGTTCGGTGCGTTCAGTGACGCAGGCGCCGACGTCGCGCGCTTCGAAGAGGCGATGCTCCGCTCCGTCACCGAGGAGATCGATCGCCGCAAGCCGGCGGTGCTCAGCGCCGCGCCTTCGTCATCGAAGGCACTCGCCGAGGCGTTCGCGAAGGCTGCGGAGACCGAGCCGAGCGTTTCAGCGACGGCGAGCAGCACCGCGGATGACGCGACAGCGACGGCGGTGGAGCCGGAGAAGGCCCTCGCCGCGCACCGCATGAGGGGCCTCCTCGTCGCGGTGGTGCTGGTCTGCGCCGCCCTCGCTGCGTTCTACGCCGCGACGCGCGGATGATCGGACGTGGCGGGGTCGTCCACGCGGACGACGATCACGCTGACGTTGTCCTTGCCGCCGTTCTCGTTCGCGGCCTTCACGAGCGCTTCGGCGACCACACTGGGCGCCGCGCTCGAAGCCAGAACCGAGCGAATGCCTTCGTCATCGACCATCTTGGTCAGGCCGTCGGAGCACAGCATGTAGACGTCGCCGGGCTGCGGTTTGCCGAGGACGATGTCGATCGGAACGACGGGCCACACGCCGACGGCACGACTGAGGTGGGCGCTGCCGGCGCCGGTCACGCCGAGATCGCCCATCGTGTGATCGGTGGTCATCTGACGGAGCTTGCCGTTGCGGTACAGGTAGATGCGGCTGTCGCCGACGTGACCGACGTAGAGGCGCTGCTTGTTCGCCGAGAAGCGCGCCGCGCAGATCGTGGTGCCCATTCCCTCGAGCTTCTTGTCGGCTTCGGCGTGGTCGAAGATCGCCTCGTTCGCCATCTGGATCGCGCGGGCGAGCTCGGAGGCGCGCCGCGGGATCGCGTCGTCCTCCGGACCGTCGAACGTCTTCGTCTGGAACGCGCGCTCGATGGTCTCGATGGCGAGCTTGCTCGCGATCTCGCCACCGCGGTAGCCGCCCATGCCGTCAGCGACGACGAAGATGCCGTCGTCTTCTCGCGCGAGGACGCTGTCCTCGTTGCGCTTGCGACGGAGGCCCTTGTCGGTCTGCGCGGTGGCGGTGACGAGGATGAGCGCGCCGGAGTGAGTCGGCTCGTCGAGCTCCGCGTCCTCGTCGTAGACGATCCTCTGCGTGGGCGGCGAGAGGCTCGGCCGCCTGCGTTCGGTTGCGCCGATCTTCGTCGGCTCGAGCTCGACGTCCTCTTCGTACGTGAGCTTCGGCAGCGCGCCGGTCGACCCGGCGTCGGCCGCGACGGGGACGGGAGCCGCAGTGCTTGCCTTGGCGGTGCTCGCTGCCGGCGTCGTCTCGGCGGGCTTGCCCTTCGCGGGCGCCACGAGCCGGGGCTCGGAGTCGAGCGTCTCGGAGGAAGACGGCGGCGCAGACGATGTGCTGTCAGCCGTCGCCTTCGCGCTTGGCTTCGACTTCGCCTTCTTCGCCTTGAGCGCGTCGGTGGTGGCGCGCGCGGGCGCGGGCGCATTCGCGAGCTTCGCCCGACGAGCGGACCAGACCCAGACGAGCGCGAAGACGACGGCAAGGCCGGCGGCGAGGAGGGTGGTGACGGGAAGGCCAAACACTGTCAGACGTGAGCTCCTCGAGACTTCGATGTGGACTGTGAATCCACAGCCGAGACCCAACTAACCATTGGAGCAATCCTCGCGCCGTCGAGCAGAATCATCGGGTTACGAGTGGTGTCGACGCGCACGCCTCCGGAAATGAGGACGGCCAGGCGACGACGGAGGCGACGATGGAGGCGAGCAGAACGGCGCTCATCCGTGCTCGCCTGCGCTCTCTCAGCGATTCCAGTCGATGTCGTCGAGGACCGGCTTCGGCGACTTGATCTTCGGGCCCGAGGCCGAGGTCGCGGGCGTCGTCGCGGGCACGCTCGGTGGCGTGACGGGCGCCGCCGCGGCGCTTGTCTTGGGTGCGGCACTCTGCGGCGGCGGAGGCGTCCAGCGACCTGCCCCGCCCTGTCCGGCTGCGGTGCCCGAACCGGCATGTGCAACCACGGTGGAGCTCGCCGGCGCCGGCTTGGTCAGCACGACGTTCAGCATGATGTCGTTCTCGAAGCGCACGGTCTCGTTCACGGCATCGAAGCCCGCAGCCTCGACGCGGACGACGTGCTCACGCTTGTCGCGAGGCATCGTCACCTCCGAGCCCGAGGCGACCGGCGTGTTGTCGATCGTGACCTGCGCGGTCGGCGGGGTAGCGACGACGCGCACGTGGATGTCCGCGCTCGTCGTCTCGGCGAGCGACGAGGCGCCCTGCTTGGTGTTCGCGCCCGAGGCGGTGACTCGCCCGACCGCCACGGCGACCAGCGCGGCGACGAGCGCTGCACCGGTCGCGATCAGCGGCAGGCGGGACGGACCGCGCTTGCTCTTGGCGGCGTCGTAGAGCTCGGTGGACGCGTCGGACACGGAACGCGGCCCGTGCTCGGCGCCGGGCAGCACCGCGACCGCGACGCCCGCCGACGACGACGTGGTCGGCACGCTGGACGGCGGCGACATGCTGGCCATGGGCATCGACGTCGACGAGCTGCTGTCGATGGGCATGGGCACGGGACGAACGTCGTTCGCCGTGCGGGCCTTCAGCTGCGCGAGCTGCTTCTCGATGACCGCCTTGATCTCGGTGCGCTTGTCCTTGAACAGCTCGGACACGCTGGCTGCGAGGCGACGCCGCGCGCTCGTGAGGACGCCCTGCGTGGCGAGGTAGTGCTCGAGCTCCGTGCGGAAGTCCTCGGCGTTCGCGTAGCGATCCTCGCGATTGAACGCGAGAGACTTCTGGACGATCCGGTCGATCTCCTCCGGCACGTTCGGGTCGATCGCGCGCGGCGAGATCGGCATCGCGCCGCCGACGAGGGCCTGCACGATGTTGAGATCGTCCATGTCCTTCCAGAGACGGCGTCCCGTGGCGGCCTCCCAGAGCATGATGCCGACGGAGAAGACGTCGGCGCGACGATCGATGTGCTGGCCGATCGCCTGCTCGGGCGCCATGTAGCGGACCTTGCCCTTGACCACGCCCTGCCTCGTCTCCGACGCGCGGCCTGCGGCCTTCGCGATGCCGAAGTCGACGACCTTCACCTGCCCGTCGTAGGTGACGAAGACGTTCTGCGGAGTCACGTCACGATGGACGATGTCGAGCGGTGTGCCGTCGTAGTCGTTCAGCTCGTGCGCGTGATGGAGCCCGGAGAGCGTGTCGAGGATGACGAGATACTGGCATTCCTTCGGGAAGGGATCCGTCGGGAGCACGACGCTCGGCGGCGACGAGGGCGCACCCGAAGCCGTGGGCGCAGCGGGGGGATTGGTGATGTGCTCGGCGTTCGCGCGCGCGGCGCGTTGCATCGCGCGATGCTGGAGGCGATGCAGCGGCTGCCCATCGAGGTACTCCATCGCGATGAAGTACTGATTGCCTACGGAGCCGACCTCGTTGGTCTGCACGACGTTCGGGTGATTGAGGCGCGCGGAGATGCGCGCTTCGTCGACGAGCATCTCGACGAACTCGGGCTCCTCCGCGAGGTTCTGCCGGAGCCGCTTCACGACGGTCAGCTTGGTGAATCCCGACCCGACCGGACCTGCGATGACGGCCAGGAACACGTCGGCCATGCCGCCGTGCCCGAGCTCGGCGATCAAGCGATACTTCCCGAACGTCGCCTCACCCATCGTCGTCTTGCAACCCTTCTTGACCGTTGTGGCGCGCCAGCGGCGCACAGACACGAGATTACCACGGCGGAATTTTTTTCCGCTACGCGACCTCGCTGCACGCGGTGGCTTTTCCTTGACTCGGCGGGAGTGTGCGTTGTTGCCGACATCGCAGGCGAGGTGGCGAGCTTATCGAACGTCTCCGTCGTCGGCGGGCGGCGCGCTCGCGCGCTCGGCCTCACGCGCATC
>JAYTZB010001019.1:0-2031 GCA_043742085.1 Polyangiaceae bacterium | reverse complement strand
CGAGCACGTCGACCTCGTCTTCCGGAGCGTCGCCTGGGCGGCCTATGGCGGCGGGCAGAGCCGTACCGTCGACCGGCGCACGATGTTCGACGCGCCGCTTCACGTCGACCTCGCCGGAAAGGCGCTGGCCGCCGGGCGCCACGAGTTTCCCTTCGCCATCGACATCCCGGCCTGGCTGCCGCCGAACTACGTCGGCAGCGACTGCGGCATCGAGCACCTCATCAGCATGCGGCTCGACGTGGACTGGGCCGTCGATCCCCTCGCGAAGCTCGTGCCCCTCATTGCGGTCGTGCCGAGGGAAGGAAGGCGCGCCGCTCTGACTGCGCGCTCGCCGGCCGGATTCCACGAGGACATCGTCCTCGAGGTCACGCTGGCCTCTGGCGTCATATGCCAGGACGAGCCGCTCGTGGGTCAGGTGGCGCTGCGCAGCGGTCATGCCGCCCGGTTCGATGCCATCGAGCTGCTCCTCGCCGGCAGCGCGCGCATGGCGATGGGACGCGGCGATCGACGGCGCGGCGCTGGAAACAGGATCCGCATTCCAGCCGACGCGCTGCGCGGCGGCGAGGCGGTTCCCTTCCAGTTCCTCGCGAACCAGCCGTTCCCGCCGTCGTTCCGCAGCTCGTTCATCGATCACGATGTGATCCTCACTGTGAGCGCGGACATCGCGTGGGCCACGGATCCGTCGTTCGATCTCCTCCTCGACGTGCTGCCCGTCGGCTCGACCATCGTGGGCGACACCAGCGCGAGCATCGTCGGCGGCGAGCGGCTCCGGCGCATCGCGGCGGCGATGGCGCAGACCACCGGGCTCCACGAGGGGCGTGCGCCGATGCTCGTCGAAGGCAACGTCGTGGGCCCCATCGCGGTGCGCATCAGCGACGCGCCACGGTCCGGCAGCCTGGGCATCGACGTCGACATCGTCTTTCCCGACGTCGAACTCGGCATCGCATTTCGATCCCTCGGCCTGCTCGAGGGCTTCCGCACGTCGCCGTTGCTCGCAGGAACCCTGGGCGATCGTTACTTGTTGCGCTGCGCGCCTGGCGACGGACGTCCTCCGGTCGACGATGTACCGCTGAGCATGTTCGTTCGCCAGCTGCTGGCAGACGCGGAGGGCGCCGACGAGATTCGCCTCTCCGATCACCATCTCGGGTTCCACGTCCCCATCCCCAACGACGAGCTGCCGCGCATGGTCGACATCGCGCGCGCCGCGCACGCCAAGGCACGGGCCATTGCCGACGCCATTGGTTCGCTGCCGTTTCCGGCGTCGCTCTCCGCCGGACGACCCGCGTGGCAAGCCACGGCGGTGGAGCAGAACGCATTCCTGGTCCCGACGGGTCCCTCGCTGCACGGGCTCGTGTTCCGTGCGCGCGTGCTCGCTGGCGAGGAGCGCACCATCAGCGCGTCACTCCGTACCCGCTGGGCGAAAAACGCGCCGACCATCCACATCGACGTCGACCTGCGCAACGCGCCGCTGCCGGAGGCGGCCTGGGCGGAGCTCGAGAGCGCGAAGCCGTCCGAGCGCCTGCGAGGGGTGCGCGCGCTGTTTCCCTCTTCGCACGTGCTCGCGCAGGGCAACGGAGCGACGCTCGATCGGCCGCAGTGGGCGCCCGATCCCCGCGAGCTGCTCTCGGCGATCGAGACGTTCTTCGACTGGGTGCTCGACGCGCGCGGTGAGCGGCGCTCGGACCTTCCGTATCGCTGAGCGGGCGGGCTGGCTCGCGGGTGTCGCAGTCGAGCCGGCTACGGGCCGCGGATCTTCTTCTTCAGCGCCGCGAGCTCGTCGTCGACCTCGCGCTCCGTCTTCGCGCGCGCCTGCTCGCGGGACTTCGCGGCAGCCTTGTCGTCTCGGTCGCGTTCCTTCTTCGCGGCCTCCTCGGCCTTGAGCTTCGCGAAGGGATCGGGGCCCTTCTCGGGCTTCTTGCTCGAGCCGGACGAGCGGGGTGAGCTGGACGACGACGGTGCGTCATCGTCGTCGCTCGAGGCGCTGCCGAAGATGGCCTCCTCGAGCTTCTTGCCGGCGTAGTCCAGGGTGCG
>JAYTZB010001018.1:0-2652 GCA_043742085.1 Polyangiaceae bacterium | reverse complement strand
TGGCGTGAAGCGGCGGTATGGGCGGTCCTCGTCGCCACCACGGCCGGGCTGCTCGCGTTCATCGCGGTCTTCCCCGGTTCGGAGCGCATGGTCTTCATGGTGGCGATGCCGTGCTGCGCCATCGAGCTCCGTCTCTTCTTCCGCGACCGCGCGGAAACCTCGTACCGCTTCTATGGATTCGCGTGGCTCAGCGTGATCGTCGGGAGCGTCTTCTGGTCGCTCGATCTCGAACGCGTGTGGTGCGCGCCCGACAACCACCTCTTCAATGGGCACGCGATCTGGCATCTCGCGACGGCGGCGTCGCTCGTGCTGTATTTTCGGTACTACCTGCAGTTCGAGGCCCTGCGACGCAGACTGTGACCCGAGCGGTCACACGCACCGTTCCCGGTTGTCGCGAGATCGCCGCTCTGCTCTGGTCCTCAGCGCCGCCGAGTACCGTGAAAGCCCACTCAAGAGAGCAGCAGAGAGCAACGGGGTCTCCGACGATCAAGCGCCTCGGCGCAACGTTCGTCGGCGTGCTCCTGCTGTTCGCGATCGCGCTCGCCGTGGTGCTGGCGGCCATCGGCCAGATGGCCGACGCCGAGCGGGAGGTCGCGACCCTCGAGCACGCGAAGGACGCCGGGCATCGCGTCGCCGCGCTGGTGCGCGAGCAATACATCCACCAGGCCCACACCGTCATCGAGTGGAATCGCAGCCACATCGGCCACTACGGCGATGTCGCGGCACGGACCCGGGTCGCAACCGCCGACCTCGCGACGCTCGCGAAGACTCCCGAGGAGCTCGATCTTGCGCGCCAGGTGTCCGCGTTGGTCACGAAGAACCACGAAGACTTCATGACGGTCACGCTCCCGGCGATCGATCGCGACGAGCACGACAACGTGGCCGAGCTCCATGCCGCCACCGAGGACGTCGTCGGGCGCGTCGTGAAGCTCGTGCAGAAGCTCAACGAGAGCTTCGAGCACCGCAGCGACATGGCCCGGCATCGCGCCGACACCCTTCGCGCTCGGGTGCGGACGACGACGATCGCATGCTTCGGTGCCGCGACCATTCTGGCCGCCGCAGCCGCACTCGTCGTCACGCGAGGTCTCGGGGTGCGGCTCGCCACGCTGCGCCGTGGCGTGGAGAGCCTCGGCAGCGGTGACCTCACGCGGCGCATCCAGCTCGGCGGGCACGACGAGCTCTCCGACCTCGCGAATCGCTTCGACGCCATGGCGGCGCGGCTCGAGGAACACCAGCGTGACAAGCTGCAACAACAGAAGCTCGCGTCGATCGGTCGCCTCTGTGCCGGCGTGGCTCACGAGATCAATGGCCCGCTCGGGATCATCCTGGGCTACGCGAAGGTGATCCGTCGCCAGGGCCTCGACGAGGAAGCGCTCGACGCTATCGAGGTGGAGGCCAAGCACTGCCAGCGCATCGTCGAGGCGCTCCTCGAGACCTCTCGCCACGAACGACCCAGCTCGGAGCCGGTCGACGTGGGGACCCTCGCCGAGGACGGCATCGAGCGCCTCCGAGCCATGGGGCAGCTCGGCACTCGGCACATCGCGCTCGAAGCGTCCGGCGCAGCGGGCGTCGACGGTGACGAAGCGAAGTTGCGCCAAGTCGTCCTCAACCTGCTCACCAACGCGGTCGAGGCGACGCCGGATGGAGGTCGCATCGACCTCTCCGTGGAGCAACGAACCGGCCACGTCGTCCTCGTCGTCGAAGACCAGGGACCCGGTCTCTCGAGCGAGGCTCGCGAGCACCTCTTCGAGCCGTTCTTCAGCACCAAGGAGCACGGCACGGGGCTCGGCCTCGCCATCTCGCGTGCGATCGTCGAAGCGCACGGCGGAGAGATTCGCTTTGGCACCGCGGACGCCGGTGGCGCGCGCGTCGAGATCTGGTTGCGGGCCCCGGGCGTCACCGCCGCGGCGGCGATCGCATGAAGCGCGCCCGCGTTCTCGTCGTCGACGACAAGGGGACGTTCCTTGCGCTCTTTAGGCGCATCCTGCCCGCCGACACCGAGCTGATCTGCGCGCCGGATGGTGCTCGTGCCCTCGAGCTCCTCGAGACAGAGCGCTTCGACGTCGTCGTCACCGATGTGCGGATGCCCGGCGGCGCCGACGGCATCGACGTGCTCAAGAAGGTGAGGGCATACTCCGACGAGACCGCGGTGGTGCTCATGACTGCATACGGGACGATCGCCGAAGCGGTGCGTGCGATGAAGCTTGGCGCCGATGACTACCTCACGAAGCCATTCGACCCGGACGACGCGCTCGCCGCCATCGAGCGGGCCATCGAGCGCCGGGCGCGCGGGACGAGGTCGAACGCGAGCCCCCGAGCGTTGCTGGGCGACAGCGCGGCGATGGTCATTGCGCGGGAGCTCGTTCGCCGTGCAGCCCGCTCCGATGCGAACGTGCTGATCCTCGGCGAATATGGGACGGGAAGGGATCTCGTGGCGTCCCTCATCCACGAGGAGGGACCTCACCGCGCGCGACCGCTCGTGACCCACGTGTCGCGCTTGTCGTCGGAGCTTCGCCTCGAGGTCGATTTCGAGCAGGCCGAAGGCGGAACGATCTACCTCGACGAGGTCTTCGACATGCCGCCGACCGTGCATGCGCGGCTCCTGCAGATCCTCGACCGGCGAACGAGCAAGCCCTCGGCGTTCGGAGCGCG
>JAYTZB010001017.1:0-3151 GCA_043742085.1 Polyangiaceae bacterium | reverse complement strand
CGTCCGAGGACGACGAGCACCTGGAAGAGGCTCGGGCTCGCCGTGCGACCCGTGAGGGCGACGCGCACGGGCTGGCCGACCACCTTCATCTCGAGGCCGCTCTCGACGAGCCAGGCGTTGACGCTCGCCTCGAGCGCGGGCTCCGTCCACTCGGTCGCCCTCGCGAGCGCGTCGCGGAAGCCGGTGAGGCGCGGGGCGGCGTCCTTCACGAGGAACTTCTCGACCGCCTTCTCGTCCATGACCGGCGGCTCACGGAAGAACGGATCGAGCATCTCCGCGGCCTGCACGAACGTCGTGGCGCGATCGCGAATGATGTAGAGTGCACGCTTCACGGCAGCGGCGTCGACGCTGATACCGCGCTTCTCCAGGAACGGCACGGTGCGGGCCGCGTACTCGTCGGAGGACACGAGGCGCTCGGTCTTGAGGTGCTCGTGGTTGATGGAGAGGAACTTCTTCGCGTCGAACTTGCCGTCGCCGCGTCCGCACGACTCCCACGAGAAGGCCTGGACGAGCTCCTCCTTCGAGAACACCTCCTGGTCTCCGAACGACCACCCGAAGCGCGCGAGGTAGTTGAGCACCGCGTTCGGCGCGTAGCCCGTCGTCTCGTACTCGCTGACGCTGACGGCGCCGTGGCGCTTCGAGAGCTTCTCGCCGCTGGGCGCGAGCATCATCGGCAGGTGAGCGAACTCGGGCAGCTTCGCCCCGAAGGCCTCGTAGAGCATGATCTGCGGCGGCGTGTTGATCATGTGATCGCGGCCGCGCGCCACGAGCGAGACCTCCATCATCATGTCGTCGACGACGGCGCCGAAGTTGTAGAGGGGCACCCCGTCGGAGCGGAGGAGCACGAAGTCCTGCTGCTCGATGTTGGGCGTGACGACCTCGCCGAAGACCTTGTCGACGTAGCGGACCGAGCCGCTGCGATCGGTCAAGAAGCGCACGACGTACGGCAGATCAGGCTGGTCGGTGCGCGTGCGGCAGGTGCCCGGGTACTTGAACTGCGCCTTGGGGTCCTTCGCCTTCAGCGCTTCACGCTGCGCGTCGAGCTCCGCCTTCGTGCAGAAGCAACGGAACGCCTTCTTCGCCTCGACGAGCTCGTTCGCCTTGTCCGTGTAGAGGGCGAGGCGCTCCATCTGCGTGTACGGGCCGTGGCTGCCACCGACGCTCGGGCCTTCGTCCCAGTCGAGGCCGAGCCACTTCATCGACTCGAAGATGACGGCGCGGCTCGCGTCGGTGGAGCGCTCCTGGTCGGTGTCCTCGATGCGGAGGATGAACGTGCCGCCGGTCTTCCGCGCCCAGAGCCAGTTGAAGAGCGCCGTGCGGACACCGCCGATGTGCAGGTAGCCGGTGGGTGACGGAGCAAATCTGAGACGCGGCTTCGACATCGCGCACGACGAGTAGCAGGAGAAGCGTCAGACGGGAACGGGACCGTGCGCGACGCCGTAGAAGCGCGCGATCCAGAGCAGGAGGTCGAGGCCGAAGACGATCGCCGCGATGATCACCGTGACGCGCGCGGCGCGCACCTGCCAGAGCACGAACGGCGTGCCGCGCTGCAACGTCACGATGACGGTGAGGGCCGCGAAGACCATCTGCACGAGCAGCGTCGGGACGGCGAGGGGGTGCATGGCCAGCGACGCCGAGACGTCACCGTGCGCGAGGAGCTGGATGGCGCGCGTCATGCCGCATCCCGGACATGGTTCGTGGAGGAGCCGCGCGACCGGGCAGCGGCTCACGCCGAGGACGACGGGAACGGCGGTCACGATCCAGATCGCCGCGACGAGCGCGGCAGCGCGGACGCTGGCGCGCGACGTGGGCGACGGCGCGGGGGGTGGCGCGGGAAGGGGAGGCGTGACAGGCTCCACCCTCGCTAGATAGCCGTTTTTCCCGGGAGCCTGAGATGGTTGAGCAAGCAAACGTGATCCTCGCGTACGGACCTCCTCCCGGTGGCGGCGGCTATGGACCTCCTCCTGGCGGTGGCGGATACGGACCTCCTCCCGGTGGTGGCGGTGGTTACGGCGGTCCTCCTCCGGGCGGCTTCGGCGGAGGCTCGCCGTTCGGTCCGCCGGGTCCGCAGATGCCGATGGGCCCGAGCTTCGGTCCTCCGAATTCGTCGAACGGGCTCGCCATCGGGGCGCTCGTCACCGGCATCCTCGCGTTGCCGACCACGTGCTGTTGCAGCATCGCGTCCCTCCCGCTCGGCATCGCCGCGTGCGTGATGGGTGGAATCGCTCTCTCCAAGATCAAGGCGCAGCCGCAGATGTACGGCGGCAAAGGCCTGGCTCTCGCGGGAGCCATCTGCGGCGCGATCTCGATCCTCATGGGGATCGTGTTCCTCGCGCTCGGTATGGGCCAGGCGCTCGTCGACCACTTCGCGCGCTGAGCGTTCGCCGAGCGCCGCGTTCGCCGCCTCAGCGATACGGAGAGCCACCCTGGCTCGCGATGGTCATCGCGAGCAGGTGCGCGAGGAGATCCATCCCATTGCGCGAGCTGCGCTCGCCGATGTCGGTGATGCGCTCTGCGACACGCCGTCGAGCAAGACGGTCGTCGTACACCGCCATCGCCGCATTCGCGCGCACGCGCGCGATGGTCCTCGTGAAGTTCGCGAACGCGAGAGGCGTCCGCTCGTTGCCGAGACCGACGTAGCTCGCATGACGCTCGCGGAGAAGCCAAGGCTTCTCGCCGCTCCTCCGGAAGAAGTAGACGACGGCCTCGCGAGACTCGGTCTTCGAGAAGACCTGGAGGGACGCGGTGCGTATGACGAGGTCCTCGCCGACCGGAGGCTGCGCATGTCGTTCGACTCCGCTGGTCGTGTCGTGGACGGCGCGCAGGATCGCGTAGATGTCGCCGAACGGCAGCAGCTCGCCGTTCGCGGTTCGCCGCATGCCGTCCGCGTCGAGCGTGAAGTCGTCGGCCTTCGTCATGGCCTTGCTCGGCACGAAGGTCTCGTCGTCGAAGATGTGCGCGACGTGACCGCGAGCGCGCAGGACGCCGAGCACGTCGTTGGCGCGGCTGCGATCGGTGGTGGTCAGCACGATGGTCGGCTGCGCCACCGCTAGCGCGAGGCGCGTCTCGTAGGGCGTCATCGCGAGTATCGGTGCGAGAGCTTCCGCCTCGGCGAGCGCAGGCCGCCCGAGGTTCGCGATGAAGACCACGA
>JAYTZB010001016.1:0-2524 GCA_043742085.1 Polyangiaceae bacterium | reverse complement strand
TGACGGCTTCGCGATGTACGAGTCGCGCGCGATCAGCCGCTACATCAGCGAGAAGGCCGGCGCGTCGCTGGTGCCGACCGAGCTGCGCGCGCGCGCCGTGATGGAGCAGTGGATCAGCATCGAGATGTCCAACTTCACACCCCACGCCATGAAGTTCATCTATCACCACACGTTCGGCCGCGCGCAGGACCCGGCCGTGCTCGAGGCGGCAGGCAAGGGCCTCGAGACCGCGCTCGGCATCATGGAAGCGCGTCTCGCCAAGAGCCCGTTCCTCGCCAGCGACAAGCTCACGCTCGCCGACGTCTGCTTCATGCCGTACATCGAGTACGCGATGGGCACTCCGGTGAAGGAGACCTTCGCGAAGTTTCCGCACGTCATGGCGTGGTGGAACAAGGTCAGCGAGCGCCCCACCTGGCAGAAGACGGTCGGCCGCGCGTAACATGAGGAGAGGGCCGCTACCGCCAGGCGCCGAGCGGCCCTTCTTCGTTGTGCTTCGTCATGCGTGAACGCCAGCCGTCGATCGCCGACGCCCTGATGGACGGGCGGACTCTGCTCGACGGGCGCTATCGGCTCGATGCGCTGATTCGCCGCTCGACGACCGCCACCATTCACGTCGCGACGCATCGGAACGGCTCGACGGCGTGGCTCAAGATGCCCGTCGCGCGCGACACGAACGCGACGCAGGCGACGGCGGAGATGTTCGCTCGTGAGGCGAGCGTCAACAACATCATCGGCTCGCGGCTGGTCGTGCGTGACGACGGGAAGACGCGCGACGGCGTTCCCTATCTCGTGCTCGATCCGCCGGATGCCGAGTCGGTCGCGACGCTTCGAGCGCGTGCGCGAACGGGCGCACCGGACGCGCGCCTCCCGCTCGCACGCGTGATGACCATCGGCGATGCGCTCGCGCGCGTCGCCGCGTCGATCCACGCGCTGGGCCACGCCCTCGGAGGCCTCGAGGACGAGGACATACTCGTCTTCGAGAGCGGTGACGTGGCGCTCCTCGATCTGCATGCGCTCTCGCCGCTGACCCCGTCGAGCAAGAGCGCCGACGTGGGGCGTGTGCTGCGCGTGCTGCATGCGCTCGTGTCCGAGGTGGCCGAGACCAACGTCGGGCCGAGCACGCGCGCGGCGATCGGCGCCGCGCTCGCGGCTTCGTATCCCGATGTGCCCGCGCTGCAGGCCGCATGGCGAGCTGCAGCGCCCGAGCCCATCGCGCCGCCTGCGCGCTTGCGTCAAGGTAGCCTCGCGGACCAGTCGAGCGCGCGCATGCTCGCGGCTTCGAGCGCGCCGGGTCCGAAGACCTTCTCCACGGCGCCCACGCTGCCGCAGAAGGATCCCGACGGCTCGGTCATCGGCTACCTCCGCAGCGGGAGCTTGCCAGCGCCACCGGTGGGGGCGACGGAGCTCGGTCCTCGCGAGCGGCCGATGATGTACGACCCGCTGTCGAAGGTCGTGGAGATGCCGCGACTCGTCACGGCGACGAGCCGGTACGCGGCGATCGACGGGAGAGCGCCCGCGCGAAGGTCGTTGCTCGTGGCGGCGGTCGTCGTGCCGCCGTTGCTGGCGCTCGCGGCCGTGGTGGTCGCGGTCCTGGGGACGTCGGGCGCGGGGACGCGGGAGCGGCCGGACACGGGGGCGGAGACGGAGATGAGATCCGGCACGGGCACGGGGACGGCGACGGCCATGGCCACGGCGGCGACGGCGACGGCGACGGCGACGGCGCCCGTCATCGATGCCGCGGCCGAGGAGGAGCTGCAGCTCGAGACGGTCTTCAGGACCGAGGGGGCGCCGCCCGATCGGGATGTGTTCCTCGATACCAAGAAGATCGGCAAGACGCCGCTCGACGTGCGCGTGCCGTGCGGGCATCACACCCTTCAGATGGTCGCGGGCGCGCCGCTGCAATCGGTCGAGCTGCCCTGCGGCGGGACGCGCGTCGTGCGCTACGACGCGAAGGGCCACTGGTCGCTGAAGGCGGAGTAGCATAGGAGACCGTCATGACGCTCTCGACGACCACGACCAAGTCGCTGCAAGAGATCCACGCGCCGTCCAGCCGATGCTTCGGCTGCGGCCCGGCGAACGAGAAGGGCCTCCGCATCCGCAGCTTCGCGATCGAGGACTCCGCCGACGCGCACGTGGTCTGCGATTTCACGCCCGAGCTCCACCACGAGGCGTTCGACAACGTCCTCAACGGCGGCATCATCGGCGCGGTTCTCGACTGCCACATGAACTGGACGACCATCCATCATCTCATGAGGAAGAACGGCCTCGATCGCGCGCCCTGCTGCGTGACCGCGGTATTCGAGGTGGCTCTCAAGCGACCCACCCCGCTGGGCATCGTGCACGTCGACGCGCACGTCGTGTCGTCGACCGACGATCGCGCGACCATCGAGGCGGTGATGACCTCGCCCGCGGCCGGCGGCAAGGTCACCGCGATCGGCAAGGGCACGTTCGTCGCGGTGAAGCCGGACCATCCCGCGCATCACCGCTGGTAGAGCAGCTCGGACTTGCGCTCGGCTACGGTCGG
>JAYTZB010001015.1:0-3643 GCA_043742085.1 Polyangiaceae bacterium | reverse complement strand
ACTGCTTCGACTTCTCGGTGGCGCTCGACGGCGCGCTCGACTTCGCGCACACGCTGGATAGCTACGTGAGCGGACGCGGCCTTCGCAGGCTGACCATCGTCGGATTTCCCATCACGATCGACGCAACGGCCGTGACCGCCGACCGTTTCAACGTCGACTTTGGCTCCGTTGGGACGGCCGCGGTCAGCGCGCCGACCACGTATTCGCTCGTCCCCGGCATCTATTCGATGTGCGTCCCGGCCTCGAACAACTGCTTCACGTTCTCCGTGTCGCTCAGCGGACTGCTCGACTTCAGCGCGTCGCTCGACGGATTCGTGAGCGGCAGGAGCACGCGAAGGCTGACGGTGCGCGGCTTCCCGATCAACATCGACGCAACCGGCGAGAGCGCCACGACGTTCAACGTCGACTTCGGCTCCGTCGGCAGCGGTCCGAACCAGCCGACCACCTTCTCGATGGTGCCGGGCATCTACGTGGTCTGCGTTCCGGCCTCCAACAACTGCGTGCTCTTCTCTGTCACCCCCGGCGGTACCGTCGACTTCGAGGCTGCGCTGGCCAGTCGGCTCTCCGGCCGCGGCACGCCCACGCTGTTCATCGGCCGACGACCGGTGGCCCCGCCGCCCACCGTCGCTTGCGTCGGGCGACCCGGCGCGCCCGTGACACTGACCGCGCCGTCGAGCGCGTGCGGCGTCGCCGCGAGCGGAGGCGGCGCCGGCGCGTGCGCTTCGGGGAACGCCGGTCCCGTGACGTGCTCCTTCGACGGCCATGCCGCCGAGACGCTGGGCGCGGGCGCACACACCGTGGTGGTGATCGCGACTGGTAACGACGGCCAGACTGCGACGTGCTCGTCGTATGTGAACGTCGTCGACGCGACTGCGCCTTCGCTCAACGAGTCACCGTCGCCCAGCACGCTATGGCCGCCCAACCACAAGCTCGTCGCGATCGATCTCCACCTGGTCGCCAGTGACAACTGCGCGCTCTCCGGCCCCGCCACGTGCTCGGTCGCCTCCAGCGAGGCGCCACTCATGGACGGGTCGGGCCACACCACCGTGGACATCGTGTGGACGGACGGTCGCCTCTACCTGCGCGCCGAACGCAGCGGCACGGGCCCGGGACGCACGTACACGATCCACTGCACCGCCACCGACACCAGCGGCAATGTGACGTCGAAGGACGCGACGGTGACCGTGGCACACTGACCGAACGCGACGCTCCTTTCGCGCAACAATCCGTAGGCGCCGCGCCAAGCTCCCGCTTGTCCGGATGAGTCTTCGCAGCTCGCTTCGACGCTTCTACAGGGCCGGAGTGAGCTGAGCGGCGCGGGCGAGGTCAACGCACGCTCGCGCTCACGGGTCCGCGCGGCGCTCGCCGACGTCCTCTCGACGTGTCCACTCTGCTAAGGTCGATGTCCGGTGGGCGCTCCATCCGATACTGCTGAGGCCCGGCTCGCGCGAAGCGAGGCGCGCCTCGCAGCGCACGCCGAGATCGCGCGCGCGTTGAGCGAGTCGACGAGCGCCGCGAACGCGACCTGCGGCGTGATGAAGGCCATCGGCGAGAACCTCGGATGGGTCTGCGCGTTCTTCTGGTCCGTCGGCGACGGCGGCCACTTGCGCGTCAAGCAGCGGTGGCTCGGTGAAGACGCCGTCGCGCCGTTCGTCGAGGCCACCGAGAACACCTCGCTCGCGCCCGGCCAAGGACTGCCGGGGCGCGTCTGGTCGAGCGGCGAGCCGGCGTGGATCGATCGGATCGAAGGCGACGCGAACTTCGTGCGGCTCGAGATGGCCATGCGCTGCGGGCTCTGCACCGGCTTCGCATTCCCGCTTCGCGTCGATGGGCGGCTTCTCGGCGTCATCGAGTTCTTTCGCAAGACGTCGCAGATCGTCGATGCGTCGTTTCTCACGCTGATGAGGAGCGTCGGCGGTCACCTCGGGCACGTGATCGCGCGACTCGAATCGCAGCAATGGTCCGCGTCCGTCCTCGAGGCGTCACTCGACGCGATCGTGTCGATCGATCAGCGCGGGACGATCGTGGAGTGGAACCCCGCCGCCGAGCAGATGTTCGGTGTCTCGCGTGCCGAAGCCATCGGCCGAGAGATGGCCATGGTCATCGTCCCCCCGCCCATGCGCGAGGCGCATCGCGCCGGTCTGGCACGCGTCGTCGGAGGCGGCGCGCCGCGTATTCTCGGCCGGCGCATCGAGCTGACCGCGATGCGCGGCGACGGCTCCGAGCTGCCGGTCGAGCTCGCGATCACGCGCGTCGGCACCGAGGATCCTCCGAAGTTCACGGGATTCATCCGCGACATCACCGCGCGCGTCGAGCACGCGCGCGAGCGTGAGGACTTGCTCGCGCGCGAGAAAGCGGCGCGTGCGTCGGCAGAGGCCGACCGCGCCGAGCTCGCGCGCGCCGACCGCTTGAAGGACGAGTTCCTCGCGACCGCGTCGCACGAGCTCCGCACGCCGCTGCAGGCGATCCTCGGCTGGGCGAGCCTGCTCCAGCGCGGCGCGCACGACGCCGCCGCGGCCCAGAAGGCGGCCAGCGTCATCGAGCGCAACGCGAGCGCGCAGGCGCGGTTGATCAACGACGTGCTCGACCTCTCGCGCATCGTCAGCGGTACCCTCAAGATCGCGCACACCAGCGTCGACGTCGTGGCGACGATCGAAGGCGCGACGGACATGATCCGCCCGGTCGCGGCGGCGAAGAACCTTACCCTCGGAGTGCGCTGTGACGGCGAGCTCGGAACGGTGGAGGGCGATCCCGATCGGCTGCAGCAGGTGCTCGGGAATCTGCTCGGCAATGCGGTGAAGTTCACTCCCGCTGGCGGAAGCGTCGAGGTGACCGCGCGCGCCGCTGCGGGATCGGTCGAGATCCGCGTCTCCGACACGGGCGAGGGCATCACGCCGGAGTTCCTTCCGCAGGTCTTCGAGCGCTTTCGCCAGGCCGACGGCTCAGCGACACGTCGTCATGGTGGGCTCGGTCTCGGCCTCGCCATCGTCCGTCATCTCGTCGCGCTGCACAGCGGCACGGTGCACGCGGAGAGCGCGGGCCCAGGGAAGGGCGCCACCTTCATCGTGACGCTACCCGCGCTCGGAAGGGCGAATGCGCCCGCTGCCGTCGTCGTGACGCCAGTTCTGACACCGGGGCTCCTCGACGGCGTACGAGCGCTCGTCGTGGACGATCACGAGGACGCGCGCGATGTGATCGGCATCCTGCTGACGCGAGCCGGCGCGATGGTCGAGACGACATCGAACGCGATCGACGGGCTCGCTGACCTCGTGGGCGGCGTCGTGCGCTACGACGTCGTCGTCACCGACATCGGCATGCCGGAGATCGACGGCTTCGGCTTCCTCGAGCGTGCGCGGGCGGCGCTCGGCCATCGCACGCCGCCGTTCATCGCGGTCAGCGCGTTCGCCGCGGACGGAGATGCGAAGCGAGCGGTCGACGGTGGATTCGCCGCGTACCTTGCGAAGCCGGTCCGCGCCGCCGACCTCGTCATGAAGGTCAAGACGGTCCTCGAGTCCCGCGCCGTCGACGAGGCGAGATGACGCGCGCGCCTCCTGCAGCGATCGTCAGGTTCCGAATCGTTGTGCCCTGAGCGACCACGCGCCCTTGCGGACCGTCAGGACCCGAATCGTTGCGACGCCCCGCG
>JAYTZB010001014.1:0-1996 GCA_043742085.1 Polyangiaceae bacterium | reverse complement strand
CGCAGCACACGTGCGGAAGCGTGGAAGCACCGCCCGTCGTCCGTCGCGTGTGGACGGACGATCAGGTGACGTGCATGGACGACGGGCGAATTTTGGAGGCGTTGAGCCGCACGCGCGACGACGAGGTGACGTGCATCGCCGAGGTGGACGTCCCGCCCGAGGCGAAGCGGCCGGTGCCGGTGGTCCGCCGGCGTAGCGAGCCGCCGAGGATCGTGCGCCGGACCATGCCGCCGCCGCTGCCCGCCGTAGACGTGGCGCCCGCGAGCGGGTCGATGACACACCTCCACGCCCTCCCGGCCTTCCCGTCGAATGCTCGTTTCGTGAGCGACGTCGGGGGCGGGGAGGAGGCCGTCATGGAGTCTTCGGGTCCGACCTCGAGAATGCCTTCTACGATCCCGAGCGAGGGACTGATCGCGGTTCCGATGCGCGCGTTCGAGCGTCCCCCGCCCGTCGACGTAGCGCGGCCTTCGCAGCCGACCATGGCGATCCCGGAGCCCCAGAGGCCAGTGGCGCGGAGCCGCGAGCACACCTCTGCGCCCGGTATCCGGAGCATGGATTCGATCGGAGCCGGAGCGCTCGCCGTCTCGGGTGAGCACACGTCCACCACGCGGGCCACCGAGTCGACGGTGGTGCGGCGAAGCAAGGTCTCCGCGCTGAAGGCCGGATGGGCGGAGGCGTCCTTGCCGAAGAGGGCAATCGCCCTCCTCATGATACCGGCGCTCCTGGGCGCGCTGCTCATGACGCGCTCTGCCCCCGCGGCGCGCGCTCCCGCGGCTGCCAGCGCCCACAGGACGTCTCCCGTGCGGGCCGCTGCGCCTTCGGCGACGGTGACGTCGACGCCGACGCTCGCGACGGTCTCAACCGTCGTCGTAGCGCCGGCGAGCTCCGTGAAGGCGGGGGCGCCGGCGCTCCGCGACACACGCACCGCGGAACGCCGCGCCCTCGACGCGGCCGCGTCCGGGCAGGATGAGGTCGCCGCCGAGCAGTACGACGCGCTGGCCGCTGCGCATCCCGAGAGCGCTGCGTTCCGTGAGGCTGCGCGGATCTTGCGCGGACGAGTGGCGAATCGTCATGACTGACGAGGTCGACGGCCATGCGCTGCAAGAGGACGAGCGCCGCGGATTCGACCGAAGTGCTGCAGGATGGGGCTATCGTGTGCGAGTGACAGCGAAGCTTTCCTTGCTGCTCACGTTTCTCGCGCTGTCATCGTGTGCGGAGGCTCCGATACCGACCGCGCCGACCGCGCCGGCACACCGGGTGTCGCCGGCATCGCTTCCCGCCTCGCCCGCACTTTCAGCGCAGGCGGGCACCAGCGAGAGCGATCCGCGCACCTGGACTGCGCGCCTCGAGGATCCAGCGCAGCGCGCGTCGGCGGTGAAGCGCCTCGCCGAATCATTCGACGACGCGCTTTCGTCCTCGACCGGACCGCCAGCGGCCAGGCGCGACGATGAAAACGTCAGGAAGCTCGTCGACCTGATCGTGGAGCCACTCGCCAGGGCTTACGACAACGGCGGCTTCGACGAGGAGTCGCGCAAGGGGCTCATGAAGCTCCTTGCCGACATGGAGGATCCGCGCGCAGCAAGGGCGTTCGCAAAGGCGTTTCGTACCTTCGAGCCCGGGAAGACGGACGACGACCTCCGGTATGCCTCTCAGGGCACGACGCGCCTCGCGCAGGCTGGGCACGCAACCGATCCGCGGCTCGTCACGGCGCTCTGGGACTGCTTTGTCGGCTTCGCGCCGTCGAGGAACACGCGATCGATCAACCTCGTGAAGGATCTCCAGAGCGCGGTGCTGGCCGTGAGGGACCCGTCCTACGGCGCGAAGGCCGTCGAGCTCCTTGCCGTGCCCGTGCTCGATCCGAAGGACCCGGCTGAGAGCCTGGACAAGATCCAGTTCTGGCAGCTGACCGCCGTGCGCCTCATCGGCGACCTGAAGCTCGCCGCTGGCGTGAAGCCGCTCGTGCGCGCGCTGATGACGCCGGAGAAGCGTGACCTCG
>JAYTZB010001013.1:0-2774 GCA_043742085.1 Polyangiaceae bacterium | reverse complement strand
TCCCACGAGAGCGACTTGTCCTCTTCGCTCACGTGGCGAACGAGATCGGCCACGGTGCGGCCGAACGTGTCGCTGAGCGCGGCGTACGTGACGCCGCAGTCCTCCATCACGTCATGCAAGGCGCCCGCGGCGACCACGCGCTCGTCGAATCCATGACGTGAGAGGATCGCCGCCACGCCCGCGATGTGACTCAGGTACGGGACGTCGACGTCGGGGTACTTGCGACGCTGATCCTTGTGCCAGATAGCTGCCCAATCAAGCGCGAGCTTCAACAGCGGCAGCGGCGGAGGAAGCACGGCGCGGCGATCGGCGGCGGTGAAGGACGTGACGGAGGTGCTAGCGCGCCTTCAGGAAGACTTCGGAGCGGGTCGGCGTGCGCGGCGCTTCGCTGTCTGCGCGGGGCAGATCGATCGCCGCGAAGCTCGGCTGGCTCGAGCGGCGCTTCTGCTCGATCATCGCGCCGAGGACCGCCTCCACGCCGACGTCGTCGAGCCGTCGCGCCGAATGACGCTCGTCGTCGTCATCGGAGAGGAAGGCCGGAGGAAGGAGAGTTGCGTCCGCTGTAGGCATGAGAACGAGGCCCAAGTTACCCGTGATTGCGCAGTGCGCCAGAGCCGTGATCCCGTGCAAACGCATTAGAGACGACAGCCTCACCGGAAAATTGCGCCGTTGACAGAATCGAATGACGCAGACCCGCGCGCCGGCCGCAGCCTTGACACTTGTTCACCTCGAAATTGACATGGCCCGCGGGACCGTGGTGAGTTCGCCGAGGCTTGGCAACGAAGAAATCATCGAAGACAGGCAGTACCAAGGCCGGCTCGACGCGAATGAAGCGCGGAGGCGGAGGGGATCAGGTCGATCTCTCCGTCCCCAACGCCGAGGAGGTCTCCTCCCTCAGCGAGCTCGCGCAGACCCGGTACCTCAACTACGCGCTCTCGGTCATCACGAGCCGCGCGCTGCCCGACGTGCGCGACGGCATGAAGCCGGTGCAGCGCCGCATCCTCTACACGATGTGGCGGCAGCGGCTCTTCGCGGACGCGAAGCATCGCAAGTGCGCCACCGTCGTCGGCGAGGTGATGGGCAATCTCCATCCGCACGGCGACTCCTCGATCTACGAGGCGCTCGTGCGCATGGCGCAGTCCTTCGCGCTGCGCGTGCCGCTCGTCGAGGGCTCGGGCAACTTCGGATCGCTCGACGGCGATCCCGCAGCAGCCATGCGCTACACGGAGTGCCGGCTCGCGCCGCTCTCCGCCGAGCTCCTCACCGGGCTCGACCAGGGCACCGTGCCGTGGCGTCCCAACTACGACGGCACGAAGTCCGAGCCGGTGGTGCTCCCGGGGAAGCTGCCCAACCTGCTCATCAACGGCGCGACCGGCATCGCGGTCGGCATGGCGACCAACATCCCGCCGCACAACCCCGAAGAGGTGTGCGCCGCCGCCATCCGCCTCCTCGACGCGCTGACCGAGGGCAAGGACCTCTCGTCACGCGAGCTGTGCCGCACCATCAAGGGCCCCGATTTCCCGACCGGCGGCCAGATCGTCTCCACGCCCGAGGAGATCAAGCAGATCTACGACACGGGGCAGGGGAGCCTGAAGGTCCGCGCCACGTGGGAGCCCGGCGAGTCGTCGCGCGCCACGAAGACCATCTTCATCACCAGCATCCCGTACGCGACGAACAAATCGGTGCTGGTCGAGCGCATCGCCGACGTGGTGCTCGCGCGCAAGATGCCGCTGCTCCTCGACGTGAAGGACGTGTCGACCGACGACGTCCGCATCGAGCTCGAGCTGAAGAAGGAGGCCGACGAGCAGAAGGTACTCGCGTACCTCTTCAAGAACACGCCGCTCCAGAACACGTTCGCGGTCAACCTCACGTGCCTCGTGCCCACCGAGAACCCGGACGTCGGGCGCCCCGAGCGCCTCGATCTCCGCGCGATGCTCTGGCACTTCCTGCACTTCCGTCTCGACGTGGTCACGAAGCGCCTCGCGCACGAGCTCGCCGAGCTCGCGCGCCGGATGCACATCCTCGACGGCTTCGCGATCGTCTTCGATGCGCTCGATCAGATCCTGAAGATCATCCGCGCCTCCGACGGCAAGTCGGACGCCGCGAAGAAGATCATGGCGCGCTTCAAGCTCGACGAAGAGCAGGTCGACGCCATCCTCGAGCTGCGCTTGTACCGCCTCGCGCGCCTCGAGATCCTGGTCATCCAGGAGGAGCTCGACGCGAAGAAGAAGCGCGGTAACGCCATCAAGAAGCTGCTCGCCGAGAAGGGCTCGAAGGGCATCTGGGGCATCGTCCGCGAGGAGATCACCACGCTCGCCGCGGGCTTCGGTCCCGCCGGAAAGCGCCGCACCGTCATCGAGACCATCGGCGAAGAGCGGATGTTCTCCGAGGAGGAGCTCATCATCGCCGAGGACAACCACGTCCTCATCACGCGCGACGGCTGGATCAAGCGGCAGCGCGAGATCAAGGACCCCTCGGCCACGCGCCTCCGCGAGGGCGATCACGTGCTCGCGATCGTCGCTGGCTCGACGAAGGCGAGCGTCGTGTTCTTCTCGAACTACGGCACGGCGTACACGAGCCGCATCGTCGACGTGCCAGCCACCACCGGCTACGGCGAGCCGATACAGAAGCTCTTCAAGATGAAGGACGGCGAATCCATCGTCGCCATGGCCTCGCTGGATCCGCGCCTGACCGGCAAGCTTGGCGGTGACGAGGAGCACTACCCCGAGACCTACGCGCTCGCCGCGAGCAGCGACGGCAACGGCCTCACGTTC
>JAYTZB010001012.1:0-1918 GCA_043742085.1 Polyangiaceae bacterium | reverse complement strand
TCGAGCCGCATCAACATGAACCTGCGCGAGAAGAACGCGTACACGTACGGCGCGCGCTCGTACTTCGCCATGCGTCACGGTGCGGGTCCGTTCCTCGCCGGCGCGTCGGTCCATGCCGAGAAGACGGTGCCCGCCATCAAGGAGATCTTCGTCGAGATCGAAGGCCTCCGCCGCGACGGTCCCACCGAGGACGAGCTCGCCCTCGCGAAGGAGAGCATTCGCCTCGCCATGCCCGGACGCTTCGAGACCGCCGGAGACGTCGCTGCAGCGGTCTCCGATCTCGTGGTCTACGACCTGCCGCTCGACGATCTCGAGAAGAAGCTCGCGCGCGTCGACGCTGTCACCACCGCCGACGTGAAGCGCGTGGCCGCCGAGTACCTCAAGGCCGATGCGATGACCGTCATCGTGGTCGGCGGCAAAGCCACGCTCGCTCCGCAGCTCGATGCGCTCGGTCTCGGCGCATTCGAGGAGCGCGACGCCTACGGCAACCCGGTCGCGTTGGGCGCGTCGGGCGCTCCTGACGCGTCCACGAAGGCGCCGGTCACGGCCCCGAAGAAGTAGGCTCCGCGATCGGCGGGGAGGAGCGGAGCGTCAGCTCGAGCTGCCGGAAATCGATGGGCTTGACGAGGTGCGCGTCGAAGCCCGCGGCGCGCGACAGCGCGACATCCTCGGGGCTGCCATGGCCGGTCACGAGGATGGCCAGCCGCGGCCGCTGCGAGCCGAGCGACGCGAGCAGCTCGAGCGCAGTCCCGTCGCCGAGCGAATAGTCGGTAACGAGCGCATCGACGTGCCCTGCGGACAGCAGCTCGAGCGCCTCGCTGACGGACCGCGCGGTCTTCACCACGAAGCCCGCGGTCTGCAAGCCGACCTCGAGCACGACGACGTTGTCCTCGTCATCGTCCACGACCACCACGGTGGGTCCGTTCATCGAATATTCATTAAGCAGCTGATCGTTGCGAGCGAGCGCGAGCGTGACACCTTTCTTCACCATCTGCTGGCGTGCCAGGATGCAGCGGCCTGAAGACAAGCGTCCTCACGCGAGGCCCGAGCGTTGCAACTGCGACCGGGTGGAGGAACGCATGGCAACCACCGAGAAGGAGACCGGCGCAAAATCGAACGGCGACAGCACCGCGAAGAAACCGTCGAAGGCGAAGGCCCGTCGCGGCGCGGAGGCGCGCGCGAAGAACATGGCGACACCGCGCGGGGCTACGCCGTCCAAGACCGCCGAGACCTCGAAGCGCCGCACGCAGCCCGACGCTGCACCGCGCAACGCGAGCAAGGACAAGGTCAGGCCGGGCGGGTCCAAGGACACGAAGGGCAAGTCGACACACGAGCTGGAGAGCCCGAGGGCGACCCGGCCGATCATCGGGCGACGCCGGCCGCGCATACCTTCTCGGCGGTGACGGGCCCGGCCGATCGGGTGGCCCAGCCCGAGCTCGCCTACGCCCCGAACCGCGGGCGCGCCGACGACTACCACTGCTTCGTCCTCGACCCGAAGCTGGACAAGAACGAACGAATCACCGCGCTGCGCATCGCGCCGGGCGCAGGATCGATCGTCCATCACGTTCTGGGTCCCTCTCCTCAAGTACGATTTCCACGTTCCGGCCGGCGCTGGACCCGATGCGCCTGCCGCCACCGCGCGCGGCGAGATCAACATGCCCTTCCCTCTCACCGTGCTCGGCGTCGCACCGCACATGCACTTGCGGCCGCTCCGCGCGGGTCGAGGCGCTCGGCGCGAGCGCGAGCGCGAGCGGCGACCCGGCGAAGTGCCTCCTCGACGTTCCGCGCTGGGATTTCCATCATCAGGAGGCGTACTGGCTCGCCGAGGGCGTGCGCGTCGATCGCGGAGGCGCGCGTCACCTGCAACTGGGACAATCGCGAGATCGCACAGCCTCTGACCAACGGCCGCCGCCGCCCC
>JAYTZB010001011.1:0-1636 GCA_043742085.1 Polyangiaceae bacterium | reverse complement strand
ACGAACACGATGGTGCCCGTGAACGCCTTCAGGCCGTCGAGGAGGCCTTCGATCGACTCGATGTCGAGGTGGTTCGTCGGCTCGTCGAGCACGAGCACGTTGTGCTTCAGCACGAGCAGCTTCGCGAGCAGGAGGCGCGCGCACTCGCCGCCGGACATCGTCGCCGCCGCCTTCAAGCCGGCCTCACCGCTGAACAGGAGGCGCCCGAGGATGGCCCGGATGTGCTCCTGGGGCGCGAGCGTGTCCCACTGGTAGAGCCACTGGAACGCATTCATGCCGGAGGCGGTGCGGTTCAGCGCTTCGTGCGCGTCCTGCGTGAAGTACCCGACCGACGCGTCGTGGCCCCAGCGGATCTCGCCGCTGTCGGGCTGCGTCGTGTCGAGCTTCGTGTCGGGGTCGAGGCCGCCGAAGGCGCCCACGATGAGCTTGAGCAGCGTCGACTTGCCCACGCCGTTGGCGCCGGTCACCGCGATCTTGTCGCCGCGGTTCACGTGCAGGTTCGCGTCCTTGTAGACGACGATCTCCTTGCCCTTCTCGTCGGTGAACGTCTTCGACACGTGCTCCATGCGCACGACGTCGCGACCGCTCGGCTTCTCGAACTCGAACTTGATGAAGGGGCGGACGAGGCTGGAGCGCTTCGGCCCCTTGGCGTCGATCTCTTCCTTCAGCTTGTCGATCTGCTTCACGCGCGACTGCGCCTGCTTGCTCTTCGACGCGTGCGAGCCGAAGCGCTGGACGAACTCCTGGAGCTCCGCGACCTTCTTCTTCGCGCCCGCGGCCTGCGAGGCGGCGCGCTGGTTGTTCTCGTACTTCGCGTCGACGAAGTCGTTGTAGTTGCCGGTGTAGACGGTGATGGTCTGGTAGTCGACGTCGGCGATATGCGTCGCGACCGAGTTCAGGAAGTGGCGGTCGTGGCTGACGACGACCAGCGTTCCCTTGAAGTCGTTGATGAGGAAGCTCTCGAGCCAGCGGATCGACTCGAGGTCGAGGTGGTTGGTGGGCTCGTCGAGCAGGAGGACGTCCGGCTTGCCGTAAAGCACCTGCGCGATGAGGACGCGGAGCTTGTAGCCGCCCGAAAGCGCGCTCATCTTCGACTCGTGCTTGTCGGCCGGGATGCCGAGACCGACCAGCAGCTCGGCCGCGTCGCCCTCCGCGGTGTAGCCGTCGTTCTCGCCGATGGTGCCCTCGAGCTCACCGAGACGGACCCCGACCTCGTCCGTGACCTCGCCGGCGAGCAGGCGCTCCTTCTCGGCCATGGCGGACCAGAGGTCCTTCTTTCCCATGATGACGGTGTCGAGGATGCGCTCCTGCTCGTACTCGAAGTGGTTCTGTCGCAGGACGCCGAGCCGCAAGTTGCCGGGGATGGTGATCGCGCCGGTATCGGTGTCCTCGTTGCCCTCGAGCATCTTGAGGAGGGTGCTCTTGCCGGCGCCGTTCGCACCGGTGAGGCCGTAGCGCTTGCCCGGGTCGAACTGCATCGAGACGTTCTCGAAGAGGATCTTCGGGCCGAATCGCTTGGTTACCTTGTCGAGGACGATCACGGGCCGCCGTTTAGCACGGTTTCCGGAATGCCGCGCGCCTCGGCACGGCGCGCGCATACATGTGGTCATCGAGATGCCCCCGACCTCGTCCACGT
>JAYTZB010001010.1:0-3606 GCA_043742085.1 Polyangiaceae bacterium | reverse complement strand
TTCGTGACGATCAATGACGCACCGCCCGACGAGCAGCCGCCCAGGATCCGCAGGCCGCCGCGTCCCCCGCGTCCGCCGGAGTGGCGCGCATGATGAACCACGGCCGGTGCAGGTCCGGTGGTGCCGACGTCGATGGCGTCGCCGATGAGCGCCTCGGTGACGCGCGGCCCGGCACGGAAGACGCGCGACTCGATGCTCACCGGCGCGAGCGCCTGCGCGATACGACCGGAACCGAGGCCCGCGAGCATGGGCGCGTGCGTGAGGTTCGCCATCACGCCGACGCGCAGCACCTGCGACGCATCGCTCTTGCGACCGATCGCGACGCCCGCTGCGACGGTGGCGACGGCCGCCAGCGCGCTCCCGAGGAACGTGCGCCGGCTCACCCCGGTCATGTCGCGAGGCCTTGTCGCGAGCCGCGTGCGTGGAGCCCGCACTCGGTCTTGGCGGAGCCGTCCCAGCGGCCGGCGCGCTCGTCCTCGCCCTCGGCGACGGCGCGTGTGCAGGGCGAACAGCCGATCGACAGATAGCGGCGCGCCACGAGCGGATGCTCGGCGATCCCATGACGCGCGAGGTACGCCCCGACGTCAGCAGCGGTGAGCGTGGCGATGGGATGAACGCGAACGAGATGCTCGTCGGTCTCGAGGATGGCGACGTCGGCCCGCGTGCGGCTCTGGTCGCGACGGAGCCCGGAGACCCAGCCGCGCGCGTTCTCCTTGAGCACCGAGATCGGCGCGAGCTTGTTCACGCCGCAGCAGAAGTCGGGGTCCTTCTTCTGGATGTCCGTGCCGTAATCGGCATCGAACTTCGCGCGCGTGATGTCGGGGTGCAGCACGCGCAGGTTCAGTCCGAGCTGCTCCACCAGCGCATCGCGATAGAGGAGCGTCTCGGAGAATAGAAATCCCGTGTCGATGAACGTCACCGGCAGGTGCCGGCAGACGGTGCTCCACAGGTGCAGGAGCACGCCGCTCTGCGCGCCGAACGACGACGTGAACAGGAGATCGTCGCCGAACGTCTCGGCGGCGAACGCGAGGCGCTCCTCCGGGCTAGCGTGCTCGAGCCGCGCGTTCTCGCGCGCCAGATCCAGCGCGTCGCCCGGCGAGGTCACGCAGCACACTCGCCTTCACCGGAATGGATGAGGAAGCCCGACGTCTCGCCGATGTCCGCGCGCTCGTCGGGCGTGGTCGGCGCCGTGATCACGTCACCGAGCGCAGCCACCACGCGCTTGCCGTCGATGCGCTCGAAGAAAGCCATCGGCGTCTCGCCCGCCGTGCGCTCGGCCTCGTAGAAGTGGAGGAGCCGCACGACCGCGTCCGGGACGCGTCGCGCGATGATCTTCACCACCTGGCGACCGAAGCGAGCGCCGCGCTCGTCGACTCCGCCGCCGAGATGGAGCTGATAGACCGGAACCGGCCCGTCGCCGGTGTTCTTCGCGCCGCCGTGAAAGCCGAGGTCGGCGATGTGGTGCTGGCCGCACGAGTTCGGGCAGCCGCTGACCTTGATGAGCGTCTTGGCGGCTTCTCCGGTCGCGCCGAGGCCGTCGGCCTCGAGCCTTGCGGTGATGGCGGCGGCCACGGCGCGGGACGACGTGACGGCGAGGTTGCACGTGTCGGCGCCCTGGCAGCTCGTGACGTCTCGCACCGTGTGGAGGTCGAGCTGTGCGAGGCCGGCCTTCGAGAGTCGTGTGTAGAGCGCCGGGACCGAGCGCTTGTCGACCCACGGGAGCAGGATGTTCTGGTCGATGGTGAGCCGCACGGTGCCGTCGCCGATCTCGTCGGCGATCTTTCCGAGGGCGCGCATCTGCTCGCTGGTGATGTCGCCGAGGTTCAGCCGGATGTACGCCGCGACGTAGCCCTCGTGTTTCTGATCGACGATCGACGTGGAGCGCCACGAGAGGTACGCGCCGTCACGCGGCACGGCGACGTCGTCGACGACCGGGCCGGAGGGCGCACGATCGGCGGGCGGCGGGAGGGCGAGCTCGGCGGCGGCCTCGGCATCGACCTCGGCGCGAACCTTGGCGTACTCGTCGCGGAAGCCCTGATCGCCCATCTTCTTACGCACGTACTTGAGGCGCGCGCGCTGGCGGTTCTCGCGGTTTCCGAGGCGATGGAAGATGCGGAGGATGGCCTCGCCGATGCGCCCGATCTCACCGGTGCGCACGAACTCGTGGAGAACGAGCGCGTTCTGCGGTGACGACGAGAGGCCGCCGGCAGCGACCACCTTGAATCCGGGCTCGTTGTTCTGGACCGCGGCGATGAAGCCGAGGTCGTGGATGGCAGCCTTCGCGCAGTCCGACGCGCAGCCGCTGAAGGCGATCTTGAATTTTCGCGGGAGCGAGGAGGCGAGGGGATGACCGAGGAACTGGCGCGTGACAGCCTCGGCGTAGGGCGAGACGTCGAACGGCGCGCCGTCGCAGATCTCGGCGCGCTCGCAGGCGGTGACGGCGCGCACGGAGTTGCCGCACGCATCGCGGGTGGTGAGCCCGGCCTCGTCGAGGCGGCGCATGAGCGCCTCGACATTGGCCATCGCGACGAAGTGGAACTGCACGTTCTGGCGCGTGGTGACGTGTCCGAAAGCGCGCGAGTAGGTCTCCCCGACGTCGGCCAGCGCGTCGAGGCCGCGCGAGTCGAGGCGGCCGAAGGGGATCTTCACGCGGATCATCTGCGTGCCTTCTTGCCGCTGGCCGTACACGCCGCGCAGCAAGCGGAACGCGCGGAACTGCTCGGCCGTGAGCTCTCCGCGCTCGTACTTCTCGAGGACGCCGACGAACTCGTCGACATCCGCGGGATCGGAAAACTTGGGCAGGTGAGCAGCAGGCATGACGTCCTCGGTGGTTCTCTGGGAGCTCGTGGGAGCTCGAAAAAGCTAGACGGAGTCCTCGACCAGGCGATTTCGCTCGTCGAGGTAGCCGAGCTCGACGAGCTTGGCGGTGACGCGCTGCACGGAAGCGCGGAGATCGATGGTGCTGGTGTCGAGCGTCACCTCGGCGGCGTCGGGCGCCTCGTAGGGATCGCTGATGCCGGTGAACTGCGGGATCTCGCCGGCGAGCGCCTTCTTGTAGAGGCCCTTGGTGTCGCGGCGGATGCACTCGTCCAGCGGGGGCGCCACGTGAACCTCCACGAAGTCGCCGATCACCCGGCGGGCGTCCTGACGCGTGACCTTGTACGGAGAGATCGCCGACACGAGGACGGCGACGCCGTTCCGCGCGAGGAGGTGGGCGACGAACGCGATCCGCGCGACGTTGATGTCGCGGTCCTCGCGCGAGAAGCCGAGACCCTTCGAGAGGTGCGTGCGAACGAGATCGCCATCGAGGATCTCGATGCGTCCTCCGCACGCGCCCTGCGCCCGGAGCTCGATGGCGAGCGCCTCGGCGATGGTGCTCTTGCCGGCGCCGGACAGTCCGGTCAGCCAGACCACAAAGCCGTTTTCCTCTCGATCACGCCGGGACATGGTCTTCTGATGCTCGTGATACGTTCGCGGAAGTAGCGTTGTTCGGAATAACGCGCACGTGTCCACTATAGTGGAGGAAGCCTTGGCGGCACGCAAGTCGAATCGGAGTGGGAAAACAGGGGCGAGCATCGCCCCGCCGTCGGGACCAGAGGCCGCTCC
>JAYTZB010001009.1:0-4234 GCA_043742085.1 Polyangiaceae bacterium | reverse complement strand
GTCCGTCGCAGCCACCTTCGTCGTCGCGCTGATCAGCGGCGCTGGCGCTGGCGGCGCCGCTGTTGCTTGCGATTTCGACGGAAGCGGGTCGCTGGGCGGGGGGCGACGCGTCGCTTCCGCTGTTCGAGGCCGGGCCCGTCACAGGCTACGCCTCGCGCGTGAAGAGCGAGCTCATCGCGCTCTACGAGCTGGAGGAGGGCACCGGCATCTCCGCCCACGACGCCGTCCCTCTCTGAGTCGACCTCTTCGTTCACGACGTCGCGAAGGCGGTGTGGAAACCGCACGCGCTCCCGTTCGTCGCCTAGACGCAGGTCGACAGCGCTCCCCTCCCGTTCGCCAAGGCCTACGCCACGTGTCTCCGTCGACGAAGCTCACCGCGAGCCTCACTCATCTCGTCATGACGCGCACCGCGAGCGACGCGACGTTGCGCTCCATGTCGACGGCGCGAAGGTGGACGAGCTCGCCGCCGTCGAGCCGCTCACGGCATGGGCGGACGTCCCTCTCCATGTGGGGGGCGGGTCCGCCGACGACCGTGGGTGGCGGGGATCGCTTCACCTCCTCGCGGTCTACAGCCGGGCCCTCACGCCCGCCGAGATCGCCGTGAACCACGCCGCCGGCGCCGACCCCTGACGCGATTTCGCCGTCCGCGCCTCGGGCGCCGGTGGGAATTTCTGGAGAATTTGCGGGATGATCGCCGGAAACGCGCCCACCGGCCTCGCGGTCTCGTAGTCTGCAGGTTGCGATGACAAACACTCAGATCCTCATCGCCGCGATCGGCGTCGTGCTCCTTGCGGTGTACTTCTGGATGTCGCGGCGCAGCGACGACGCGGCCCCCGGGCCCGCAGCGGCAGACCACGACGCGAAGGCGAAGGCCGACGCGCTCGTCAGCGCGGACGTGAAGGCGAAGGCCGACGCGAAAGCCCGCTCCGATGCCGACGCGGCCACGAAGGCGAAGGCCAAGGCCGACGAGGCAGCAGAGTCTGCGGCCGCGGCGAAGAGCAAGGCCGACGAGGCGAAGGCCAAGGCCGACGCCGATGCCGCCGACGCCAAGGCAAAGGCCGACGCCGACGCGGCCGACGCCAAGGCAAAGGCCGACGCCGACGCGGCTGCGAGCGCACGCGCAAAGGAGAAGGCCGACGCCGACGCTGCCACTGCGCGCGCCAAGGCCGACGCCGACGCTGCCACTGCGCGCGCCAAGGCCGACGCCGACGCCGCCGCCGCCGCCTCCGCGGCGAAGGCCAAGGCGGATGCAGCGGCCAAGGCGAAGGCCGACGCCGATGCGACCGCCGCGCGCGCCAAGGCCGACGCCGATGCTGCGGCTGCTGCCGCCAAGGCCAAGGCCGACGCCGACGCCGCGCGCGCCAAGGCCGACGCTGACGCTGCCACCGCCCGCACCGCCGCGGCCGCCGCGGCTGCTGCGGCTGCTGCTGCCGCTGCGAAGGCCGAGCCGATCAAGACGCCGGTCGCGGAGAGCTTCGGGAGCGTGCCGAAGATCACCGCTTCGCCGACGCGTCCCTCGACACCCGCGGCCAAGTCGGCGGAGGGCGGCGGGCTCGCCGACGACTCCAAGACGACGACGCCGTACGCGAAGGCCGAAGGCGCGCCCAAGCCGGCGAAGAAGGACGAGTTCGATCTTCGTCTCGACGACCTCGAGTCGAAGCCCAAGCTCCCCGTGGAAGCCCCGGCGCCTGCCGCGGCCGCCAAGCCGGTCGTCGTGTCGCCGACCGCCGAGCTCGAGAAGGCCGACGTGGAGCACGCGAAGGCGCGGCGCTTCGCGCGCGTCGCCGTCAGCGAGATCAAGCTCTATCACGAGCAAGAAGTGAAGGACGGCAGGGCCGCCAAGGATCTCTGGAAGCGCCTGAATCAAGACATCATGATGTCGATCCAGACCTACGAGAAGCGCGTTTCGCAAGAGGTGCGTGACAAGTTCGACTACCTCTACGACGAGCTCGTTCGCCAGCTCGCCGAAGGCAAGCCCGAGCTCCTCGGTCCCGAAGCCCCCACGGCAACGGCCAACGCCAAGCCGATGAAGCGCTAGTCGATCGGGCACGACCGACCGACTCGTCTCCGGCGAGCAGCGTAGCGATGGGCCGTTCGACCAAGCATGCGTTTGCGTTCGTGTGGATCACGGTCCTCCTCGACATGGTGGGGCTCGGGCTGATCATCCCGGTCGTGCCGGCGGTCCTCCGTCAGCTCACCGGGACCGACGCGGCACACGCCTCGATCTACGGAGGCTGGCTCTTCTTCGCCTACGCTTTGATGCAGTTCTTCTTCGCGCCCGTCATCGGTGGCCTCTCCGATGCGTTCGGCCGGCGCCCCGTGCTTCTCTGCGCGGTGCTCGGGCTCGGCATCGACTACGCGCTGACCGCCTTCTCGCCGACCATCACGTGGCTCTTTGCGGGGCGGATCGTGGCGGGGCTCTTCGGAGCTTCGTACACCACCGCGAATGCGTACATCGCCGATGTCACGCCGCCCGACGATCGCGGCAAGGCGTTCGGCATGCTCGGCGCGGCCTTCGGCGTCGGCTTCGTCGTGGGGCCCGCGATCGGAGGGCTCCTCGGTAGCCTGGGCCCGCGGGTGCCGTTCTACGTCGCGGCGGGCCTCTCCATCGCAAACTTCTTCTACGGTCTCGTGTTCCTGCCGGAGACGCATCCCGCGGAGAAGCGAACGCCGTTGAAGCTGGCGCACGTGCATCCCTTCGGCGCCATCAAGAACGTCCCGGGCGGCCCTCACGTGCGCACGCTCACGCTCGCGCTCTTCGTGCTCTTCCTCGGAAGCGCGGTCTATCCCGCGGTGTGGGCCTTCTGGGGGACGGCGACGTTCGACTGGAACCCGCGCATGATCGGGCTCTCGCTCGCGACCTACGGGATCAGCAACACCATCTGCCAGGCGCTCCTGGTCGGCTTCCTGACCAAGAAGCTCGGCGACCGGAGGGCCGCGCTCTTGGCGCTGGTGCTCAACGTGGCGAGCTTCGTCCTCACCGGCCTCGCGACGCGGAGCTGGATGGTGTTCGTGATCCTCGTCGTCGCGTCGCCCGCCGGCGTGGCGATGCCCGCCATGAACGCCTGGATGTCGAAGCTCGCCCCCGCAGACGCGCAGGGCCGCCTGCAGGGGACGATCGGCGCGGCCGAGGGCCTGTCCTCGATCTTCGGCCCCATCTTGATGACGCAGGTCTTCGGCGCCTTCTCGCAGACCATCCCCGGCGCGCCCTTCTTCCTGGCCGCGGTGCTGGCCCTCGGCGCCCTCTTCATCGCGATGCGCGCGCCGGGCGCTGCCCCGGCCTAGATCGGCGCGTCGCTCAACGCGGGAGCGTGCCTCGCACCAGCGTCACATCGAGGGACGACGGCCGGTCCGCCGTGCGATAGACGCGATGCGTGGCGGCGTGGAAGTCGCTCTCCGTCGCCTTGTAGATGTCCGTGAACGTCTGGGGATTGCGATCGACGAGGGGGAACCACGTGCTCTGGACCTGCACGAGGATCTTGTGGCCGGTCCGGAACGTGTGCGCGACATCCGGCAGCGTGAAGTGCACGAGCACCGGTTTTCCAGGCTCGAAGGGCTCGGGCTTCGCGAAGTCGTTACGGAACTTCCCGCGCATCACCTCGGCGCGCACGAGCTGCTGATAGCCGGGTAGCTCGGCGTGATCCTGCGGGTAGCCGTCGACGAGCTTCACCACGAAGTCGGCGTCGGTGCCGGTCGTGGAGACCCAGAGCTTCGCCTCGAGCGGACCCGCGAAGGCAACGTCGCCGTCGAGCTCGCCGGTGGAGAACGTCAGCACGTCGGGACGGCGCGTCGCGAAGCGCTGGTCGTCGCTCATGTAATCGGAGTCGATGACCGCGCCGGTCTTCGCGCGGTACGGAACGGGCTTCGCCGGATCGCTGACGTACGCGTCGAACCCGCCGTCCTCCCCTGCCCCTCCTGCCGGCGGCGCCTTCTCCGCGAGCTTGCCGTTCGCATGGAAGTGCAGCGTCGCCTTCTTGGACTCGCGCGGCGGCCACGCCGAGTAGGTCTGCCAGACGTTGGTGCCCGTCTCGAAGACGTACGCCTCGATCCCCTTGACGGACGGACCGCTCGCGCCGCCCGCGCCCTTGAGGTGATGGCGGAAGAACGGCAGCTCGATCTGCTCGCGGTAGTGCAGCGAGGCCTTCTGCCCGAACGTGATGTCGCCGTGACGGTCGCCGTCGCTGCGCGACCAGCCGCCGTGGCTCCACGGCCCCATCACGAGGGCGTTCTCGGC
>JAYTZB010001008.1:0-6433 GCA_043742085.1 Polyangiaceae bacterium | reverse complement strand
TCGAGCCTCGCGATGAGCTCGCCGCGCGCATGGGGAGGCGCGATGGCGTCATCGGCTCCGGCTGCGAGCGCATCGACGACGGGTCCTTCGCCGGGGTCGGCCGTGAGCACGATGAGCGCGGCCGATGTGGCGGCGCGCAGCTTGGCCGTGAACCCGAGCTCGGCTGTTGCCCCGTCGTCGCCGCCGGAGAGCGGCGCGTGAACCACGATCTGCGGCACGCTCACCTCGAGCGCATGGAGCGCCTCGTCCTCGGTCGACGTGGACTGGACGTAATACCCATGCGCTTCGAAGAGGACGCGCAGTCGGCGCCGCTGCCGGGCTTCGGCGGCGGCGAGGATGATCCTCGGACGTACGGTCATGACGGAATCGAGGACACCGGGCTCGTAGGGGCTCTGGAAGACAGCGGCCCGAGAGCCACGTCCCTCGAAAATGTCCGACGAAGCCGGGTTTGATCACAATTTCGTAAATAGCCGTCCAGACCGCTCGGCAGGGCAGTTGCGCTACCCTGTCGCGCCATGCCCTTCCCCGCCCCGGCCGCGGCCGTACCGGCCACCTCGCTCGCCGACGTCGATGCCGCCATCGAGCGTCTCTCCGCGAAGAAGGATGCCTGGCTGGCGGTCCCGATCGACGCGCGCGCCGCGCTGCTCGACCGATGCATCGCCTGCATCGTCGCCGTCGCGGAGCGCTGGGCGGAGATCGGCGCGCGCATCAAGGGCCTCGCGCCTGACGACGTCCTCGCCGGCGAGGAGTGGGTGGCGGGCATCATGCCCACGGTCCGCAACGCGCGTCTGCTCGCGGAGGCGCTCCGCGCTGGAGGTGCGAAGAAGCCACCGGCCCTCCGCACGAGGCCCGACGGCCAGGTCGTGGCGCGCGTCCACCCGGCGACGCTCATGGAGCGCCTCATGTTCACGGGCGTCACCGCCGACGTCTGGATCGAGAAGGGCAAGCTCCCGACGCAGGGCGCGATCTACCGCGACAAGAAGACCGAAGGCCGCGTCTGCCTCGTCCTCGGTGGCGGCAACGTCTCGTCGATCCCGCCGATGGATGTACTCTACAAGCTATTCGTCGAGGACGAGGTGGTCCTCCTCAAGATGAACCCCGTCAACGAGGCGCTCGGGCCCGTGCTCGAGGACGCGCTGCGCCCCCTCATCGACGAAGGCGTGCTCGCCGTGGTCAGCGGCGGCGCCGAGGTCGGCGGGCACGCCGCGCAGCACCCGAAGATCGGAGCGCTCCACGTGACCGGCTCGGATCGTACCTACGACGCCATCGTCTGGGGACGAGACCCCGAGGAGCGCGCGCGGCGCAAGCAGAGCGGCGCGAAGGTCAACGAGCGGTCGTTCACCGCCGAGCTGGGTTGCGTCACGCCGGTGCTCATCGTGCCCGGCCCGTGGTCGGCCTCCGACATCCGCTTCCAGGCGCGGCACGTCGCATCGATGGTGACGCAGAACGCGAGCTTCAACTGCAACGCCGCGAAGGTCATCGTCACCGCGCGCGGCTGGCTGCAGCGCGAGGCGTTCCTCGACGCGCTCCACGACGAGCTTCGCAAGACGCGCGCGCGGAAGGCGTATTACCCGGGCGCCGGCGAGCGCCATCGCGCGTTCTTGAAGGAGTATCCCGAGGCGATGGTGCTGGGCGCCGTCCCGAGCGACGCGCCCGACGAGGTCGTTCCGTGGACGGCCATCCCCGACGTCGCGTCCGATGCGGGCGGCTATGCGCTCACCAACGAGGCGTTCTGCGGCGTGGTCGCCGAGGTCACGCTCGATCTCGCCGAGAACGACGGCGGCATGCGGAGGGAGCGCGGTCATGGCGGTCCTTCGGCGAAGCAGTTCCTCGAGAAGGCAGTCGCCTTCGCGAACGAGCGCTGCTGGGGGACGCTCTCGTGCTGCTTGCTCGTGCATCCCGTCATCGAGGAGGATCATCTCGAAGACGTCGCGAATGCCGTGGCGGCGCTCCGGTACGGCGGCATCGGCATCAACGTCTGGCCGGGCGTCATCTACGGGCTCGTCACGCCGAGCTGGGGCGCCTATCCCGGCCATCGCGCGGAGGACATCCAGTCCGGGACCGGTGTCGTGCACAATGCATACATGTTCGATCACCCCGAAAAATCCGTGGTGCGGGCGCCGTTCCGCATCCGGCCGACGCCCGCGTGGTTCAGCGACCACAAGAACCTGCGCGAGCTAGGCCAGCGGCTCGTCGCCTTCGAAGCGAAGCCCTCGTGGGGCGCGTTCTTCGGCGTCGTGGGCGCCGCGATTCGCGGCTGACCGCAGCACGAGCTGCGTTCACAGGCTGCGACGGAACAGGAGGTCGGTCTGCGGATCGCTGCCCACGACGAAGACATGCTCGCCCACCCGGCGGAAGCTCCAGCGCTCGTAGAAGCGAATGGCGCGCGCGTTCCGCTCCCACACGCCCAGCCAGATCGCGTCGTGACCGGCATTGCGTGCATCTTCCACGCATCTAGCCATGAGCGCCTCGCCGGCGCCGCGCCCGAGCTGCTCACGCGCGACGTAGAGCCGTGCGATCTGGATCGGCGCCCTTGCGTCGACGCACCCGGGCGGCGTCGCGCCGCGATGGAGCTTCGCGTAGCCGACCAGGGCGCCGTCGTGCTCGGCGACGAGGTAGCTGGTCGCCGGGTCCGCCAGCTCGGCCGCCTGTTTCTGGTCGCTGAAGGTCGCGGCGATGAACGCGGCGATGTCGTCGGGGTCGTTGTCGGCGAGGAACGTGTCCGAGAAGGTGCGCGCGCCCAGCGCGGCGAGCGCGGCGGCGTCAGCAGCTATGCCCGGTCGGATCTTCATGCAGCGATGACCACGCCGTCGTCGATCGTCTCGTCGAGGGCGCGCTTCATCGCCTCCCGGGCCGCGCGGAACGCCTCGCGACCGGCGTCGAGGCGGAAGGGACCCGAGCGCGGCAGGCCCTGGAGCACGACCGTGACCATGCCGCGACGTCGCGGCACATCGAGCTTCGTTCGCCACGCGGACTTCGACGCGATGTGGTGGAAGAGAACGCGCGGCTCGCTCGCCGGCATGCCGGCGAGGCCGGGTCGGTCGAGAATGCCTCCGTCGAAATAGGAGCGCCCGTCGATGGCGACCGGATGAAAGAGGAGCGGCACGGCGCACGACGCCTGGATGGCCGCGCCGAGGTCGCCGCTATCGAGGACGCGTGTCGATCGCGAACGCACCTCGAACACGGAGAGGGCCACCGGTACACGACACGTCTCGAAGCGCGCGCGCGGCACGAGCCGCTCGAGGCGTGCGCGGAAGAGACGTCCTCGGAGGAGCCCCGCGCCCATGCCGGGGTCCCAGAAGTCGCGGCGTTCGAGCTGCAGGAGCTCACGCGCGAGGTCCGGCGCATCGAGGCCGGCCGCCCACGTGCCGCCGACGAGCGCACCGGCGCTCGAGCCCGACACCCGCGAAGGCAGGAGGCCTTCGTCCTCGAGGACGGTGAGAAAGCCCGTATGCGCGAAGAACGAGAAGAACCCGGACGACATGGCCAGCGCGAAGGGCGCCTCGCGAAGGTGCTCGCGCAGGCTCTTCGAGGACGAGGCGCTTTCGCTATCCGGCCTGCGCATCGGCGGGTATCTTAGCGATCCCATGGCGAACCGCACGTTCGCGGTCGGCGACATCCACGGCGATCTCGGCGCCCTCGAAAAGGCCATCTCCAAGATCCCCAAGCTCGACGACAAGGACACTGTCGTCTTGATGGGGGATTATCTCGATCGCGGCGCGGAGAGCGCCCAGGTGGTCGAGTTCGTCCGCAAGGAGCTCCCCAAGCGAGTCCCCGGCAAGCTGGTCTGCCTGCGCGGCAATCACGAGGACGGGTGGCTGCGCGTCGCGTCCGGCGGATGGCCCGAGTTCGTGATCCCGGTCGCCAACGGCTGCCTCGCGACGCTTCGTTCGTACCGCGGTCAGCCGTGCAGCGAAGGTGAGATCCCCACCAAGGAGGAGCTCACGACGATGCAGCACGGCGAGTTCATCCCGGACGACGTCGTCGACTGGATGAATGCCCTCCCCTACTTCTACGAGGACGAGCACGCGATCTACGTGCACGCCGGCCTCGTCGAGAAGGACGGCAAGTGGCAGCACCCGTCGGAGACGGAGAACCCGACCCAGCTCCTGTGGGTCCGGACCATGCGCTTCTTCCAGGGCTATCGCGGCAAGCGCGTGGTCTGCGGGCACACCGCGACCGAAAACCTCCCGCCCGAGCTCTCGAGCTTCACGCCCGAGGATCCGCTCGACATGTGGGTCGGCGAGAACGTCGTCGTCATCGACACGGGCTGCGGCAAGGGCGGGTTCCTCACCGTCCTCGAGCTGCCCGCGATGAAGGTGTACGAGTCGCGCTGATGTCTTCTCGCGCGCGCGCCGTGACGGCGCGCGTCGAGCCAGCGCTCGGCGCGCAGGTGATCGCACGATGGCCGCTCTTCTACCGCGACGGCGCGCACGCCGGTCTCGACCGCCCGGCCCACGTGCGCGCGGGCTCGGCGCTCGCACGCATCGACGCGCACTGTCTCGCGGTGGTGCAGGACGACGCGAGCTTCGTGGCGATCGTGAAGGGCGTCGGCACCGGTAGCGAGCTCGTCGTTCATGACGTGCCGCTGCCGGCCAGCGACGGCGTCCGCCAGTTCGACGAAGGTCGCGGCAACAAGAAGACGAAGCTCGATCTCGAGGCGTGCCTGGCGCTCGATGGCGGGGCGCTGCTCGTCGCGTTCGGCTCGGGCTCGAGCCCGCTCCGAGAGCGGGTGGTGTTGATCGACGATCCGGCGGGCGCTGCGCCGCGCGTCGTGGTCGTGGAGGCCACGGCGCTCTACGCCGCGATGCGATCCGAGGCGGATTTCTGCGGCTCCGAGCTCAACGTCGAGGGCGCGGCGCTCGCCGGTGACGACGTGATCTTCCTCCAGCGCGGCAACGGTGCGCCGTGCGACGAGCGGCTTCCCGTCGATGCGAGCGCGCGCATCGATCGCGCACTGCTCGTCGCGTACCTGCGCTCGCTCGCGCGCCCCGACGGCAAGACGAAGCCGTCATCGTGCCCTCCGCTACGTGACGTGGTCGGGTGGGACCTCGGTGCCGCGGGCGGCACGAGGCTCACGTTCACCGACGCGGTGGCGACCGGCGGGCGCTGGACGGCCTTCCTCGCCTGCGCCGAGGACAGCCCGGATGCCACGCGCGACGGTCCGGTGGCGGGCGTGGTCATCGGACGCCTCGACGACCGCGAGCGCGTGGCCGAGACCGGCGTCATCGTGGACGAGCGCGGCGAGCCGCTGCTCGACAAGGCCGAGGGCATCACGCTCGACGACCACGATGCCGCGCGCGCGTGGCTCGTGATCGATCGCGACGATGCGACGCGACCCGCGGAGCTGCTCGAGCTGAGGCTCGGTCGGCGCTGGACCACCGATGGCTGACGCGACGAAGCAGCCGTTTCCGCGGACCTTCTACTACGCGAACGCCATCGAGCTCCTCGAGCGGCTCGCCCACTACGGCGTCTACATCGGCCTCGCGCTCTATCTCTCGAACGTCGTCAACATGAGCGACGTGCAGGTAGGCTGGGTGCTCGGAAACTTCCGCTTCCTCGGCTCGATGGCGCCCATCCCGTGCGGATCGATCGCCGATCGAATCGGCTTCAAGCGCTCGCTGATCATCGCGTTCATCGGATACGCGGTCGGCTACACGTGCCTGCTGCTGTTTCCGGCCAAGCTGCCGGCCATCCTCTCGCTCGCGGTGATCGCGGTGTCGGGCGGCTTCCTGAAGCCGGTCATCACCGGCACCGTGGTGCGGACCAGCCCGCCCGGTCGCGAGGCCGAGGGGTTCGGCATCTTCTACCGGATGGTGAACTCGGGGAGCGTCGTCGGAAAGACGCTCGCGTATCTCGTGCGCAGCTTCGTGGCGCTGCGTCTCGTGGCGGCGACGTCGGTGGTGGCGAGCCTCGCGGCGCTCGGGCTCGCGGTGTTCGCGTACACGGAGCCGCAGGATACGGCAGGCGTCGCGAAGGCGAAGCCTCCCAGCCTGGGCGTGGTGCTACGCGGCTACGGCACGGCGCTCCGCAACCTGCGCTTCGCGGCGTTCCTCGTGGTGTTCGCCGGCTTCTACTTCATGTCCGAGCAGTTCTACTTCACGTTCCCGCAGTACGTGACGCGCCACATCGACAAGAAGGCGCCGCTCGAGATCATCACGCTCATCAACCCGGCGCTCATCGCCATCTGCCAGGGCTTCGTGACGAATGCCGTGAAGCGCCTCCAGGCGGTGACGGCGATGACGCTCGGCGTGGTCATCGCATCGTGCTCGATGCTGGTGATGGGATCGTTCCAGAGCCTGGCCGGCGCGTGTGTCTCGGGCGCCATCTTTGCGTTCGCGGAGATGACGTTCTCGCACCGCTTCTACACGCACATCGCGAGCTTCGCGCCGAAGGGCAAGGCGGGCATGTACATGGGCCTCGCCTTCGTCCC
>JAYTZB010001007.1:0-2390 GCA_043742085.1 Polyangiaceae bacterium | reverse complement strand
CACGACGCGCCGTGTCGCGTGCTCTGCCGGCACGGCGGCATGCACGTGCTCGCCGTCGAGTATCGCCTCGCACCGGAGAATCCGTTCCCGGCGCCCGTGGAGGACGCCTGCGCCGCCTTGCGCTGGGCGCAGCAGCACGCGGCCGAGCTCTCTGCCGATCCCGCGCGCGTCGGCATCGGCGGCGACAGCGCTGGCGCCAACCTCTCCGCTGCGGTCGCGCAGCTCGCCGCTGCCGAGGGCGCTCCGCCCGCGTGTCAGGTCCTCATCTATCCCGCCGTCGACCGCACGCATCCGTATCCGTCGCTCGATCTCTTCGCCGACGGGTTCTTCCTCACGCGGGCGTCCATCGCGTGGTTCCACGGGCAGTACAGCGGAAAGCCCGGAACGCACGATCGCGATCCGCGCCTCGGCCCGCTCCACGCGGAGTCGCTCGCCGGTCTCGCGCCGGCGCTGGTGGTCACCGCCGGCTTCGATCCGCTGCGTGACGAGGGCGAGGCGTACGCCGCCGCGCTCCTCGCGGCCGGCAACACCACCGTGCTGCGCCGCTTCGATTCCCTCATCCACGGCTTCATCAACATGGTCGGCGTCAGCCCCGTGTGTCGCGATGCGGTCGTCGAGATCGCCGGAGCGGCGCGCGCCCTCTTCGCGATGAACGCCACGAACGCCCGAAAATCCCCGGGCGCGGTGAAGACGGAGCCGACGGCGAAGACCGAAGCGAGCGTGTCGTGAGGTCGTTCTCGAACAAGGTCGCGGCCATCACCGGCGCCGCCTCGGGCATGGGGCGGTCGCTCGCGATCAACCTCGCGAAGCAGGGCTGTCACGTGGCGATCAGCGACGTCGACGAGACGGGCCTCGCCGACACCGCGAGGCTCGCCGGCACGCACGGCGTGAAGGTCACCTCGAAGCGCGTCGACGTCGCCAACCGCGACGCGGTCTATGCGTGGGCCGACGAGGTGGTCGCCGATCATGGCAAGTGCAACCTCGTCTTCAACAACGCCGGCGTCGGCTACGGCGCATCGGTCGAGGGCTGCGAGTATCCCGACTTCGAGTGGGTGGTGGGGATCAACTTCTGGGGCGTCGTCCACGGGACGAAGGCGTTCCTTCCTCACCTCCGCGCGTCCGGTGAGGGTCACGTCGTCAACACGTCGAGCCTCTTCGGCTTGCTCGCCTTTCCGGGGCAGAGCACCTACAACGCCACGAAGTTCGCGGTGCGCGGGTTCACGGAGGCGCTCCGCATCGAGCTCGACATGACGAAGGCGCCGGTGAGCGCCACGAGCGTCCACCCTGGCGGCATCAAGACGAACATCGCCCGCACCGCGCGCATGAACAAGAGCGTGCTCGATCTCGGCGTGAAGGACATGGAGAACAACCACGTCCGCGTCGAGAAGCACTTCCGCGTGTCCGCCGACGACGCCGCGGCCATCATCCTGCGCGGCGTCCAGCGCAACGCCCGACGGGTGCTCGTGGGCACGGACGCGAAGATCTTCGACCTCGTGCAGCGCGTCGTGCCGTCGTCTTATCAGTGGCTGGTGATCAAGGCCGCACGCCTCGCGATGCAGTGACGGCTCACGGAACGAACGCGCGGCACTCGCCGATGCCGCCATGCGTGGCGAGCTTGGTGCACGAACGGAACGCGTTGCGCGCCTCGGTGCCGTCACCGGCGAGCTGATACGCGGCGCCGAGGATCAACCAGGCCTCGGCGTCGGTTGGGTCGAGCTCGACGCTGCGGATCGCGGCGGCGGTGGCCGCGGCGGCGGCACCGCCTTCGAGCAGGCGCCGAGCCTCCTCGCGAGCGACGCGCGCGGCAGCGGGCGAGCGCTCCCGCGCGACGTCGGGTACGACCGCAGGCTGGGGCGTGACCGCAGCGACCGCAGCGACCGCAGCGACCGCAGGGTCTGCCGGTGCGATGACCGGGACCGCCGTCGCCGGCAGCACCGGCGGCGCTGCCAGTGCGGTGCTGGAAGGCGCGCCGGTCGCGGAGCGAACGAACGCGGCAATGCAGACGACGACCGAGAGCACCACCACGCCCAGCACGTGACGCGAGAAGGCGCGTCTCCGCGCGGCGGCTGCGAGCGCGAGCGTGCTCCCTGCTCGGGGCGGGCCCGGCGTCACTTCGTGCTCCTCGTCGACCTCGAGGATGGCCAGAGGCGGCGCGCTCTCGCCGACGCGAAAGAAGTCCGCGTCGTCGTCGTCGAACGACGCGTGGTTCGCCTCGCTCGACGCCGCGCTCACGACGGGCATCACCGTATCCGGGGCGTGCTCCGGGAGCTCGCCGGGGATCGCCGTGGGACGCGACGAGAGCGCTCCGGAGCGCTTCTCGAGCCAGCGCGACGGACGCTTCAGGGCCCGGGACTTGCGGGTGTTTCGTGCGCGCGGGCCTGTTTCGTCGT
>JAYTZB010001006.1:0-4923 GCA_043742085.1 Polyangiaceae bacterium | reverse complement strand
GCCCCGAGCGCCCCCAGCGCCACGTACCCGACCACCCGCCGCGCGGCCCGAGCGCGCGAACGCCATCCTCCCCGTAGCCGCTCGAACCTCCCGGCGCGTGCCGCATCGAGGTCGAGCAGCGACCGATCGCTGTCGAGCGCCGACGCGCTCAGCTCGATCACCTGCGCGTTGCTCGTGCTCTCGCGCGGCGGCGGCGGCCGCGGCCCGGCATCGTCCACCGGCGGCAGCGTCCGCAGCGTCGGCCGCTCGCTGGGGCGCTCGTCGAGCAGCGACGACGGTGGAAGCCGGTAGGCCGGCAACGGAGGCGGCGTCGGGATCCGCCGCGCGCGCGGGGCCTCCACCGCCGGAAAAACGAGCGTCCTCCGCGTCGCCTCGGCGAGGGGAATCTCATGCTCGGAGGGATGCGCGCGCGTCCCCCATCGTCGTTCGATTTGCTCGGTGCTCACGAGTCACCTCGTTCGTTCCACGTGGTCGCACCGTCTCGACCGACCATCCCGCGCCTCTCGACGCGGCTCCCTCGCCCGCCCGACGCCGATGCACGGACGGGGCCATCCCACGTCTACCCACAAAACGGCAATCCTTCGTGATTTCAGGTGGTTCGCCTGCGTCTTGGAGCCCTCACGTGAGGTCATTCAGACGATGACGGCGGTCCTCGGGTCCCGCACGTGACGAACTCGCGGCGCCGGTGTAGAACCCCCGCGCCCGTGGCATCGCACGTCCTGCCCTTCGAAAAGCCCGTCGTCGAGCTCGTCACCCGCGTCCGCGAGCTGCGGGCCCTGGCGGAGAATGATCGCCGCTTCGAGGGCGAGCTCCGTCGCCTCGAGGAGAAGTGCGGGCGCCTCGCGCGCGAGCTCTTCGCGGATCTCTCACCGTGGCAGAAGGTGCAGCTCTCGCGGCACCCCAACCGCCCGTACACCCTCGACTACGTCACGTTCCTCTTCGAGGACTTCGTCGAGCTCCATGGGGATCGCCGCTTCGGCGACGACGCCGCCATCGTCGGCGGCCTCGCGCGCTACCACGGACGCAGCGTCGTCGTGATCGGCCACCAGAAAGGCCGCACCACCAAGGAGAAGTCGGCGCGCAACTTCGGTCAGGCCCACCCGGAGGGCAACCGGAAGGCGAGCCGTCTCTACGAGCTCGCCGATCGCTTCGGCCTCCCCATCTTCACGTTCATCGACACGCCCGGCGCCTACCCCGGCATCGGCGCCGAGGAGCGCGGCCAGAGCGAGGCCATCGGCGCGTGTCTCGCCGCCATGTCCCGCGCGCGCGTCCCGATCATCGCCACCATCATCGGCGAAGGCGGGTCCGGCGGCGCGCTCGCGCTGGGCGTCGCCAACCGCGTGCACGTCATGGAGTACGGCACCTACGCGGTCATCTCGCCGGAGGGCTGCGCGTCGATCCTCTGGAAGGACGGCTCGAAGTCCGACGAGGCCGCGCAGCGGATGCGCATCACCGCGCCCGATCTGGTCGAGCTGAAGATCGTCGACCGCCTCGTCGAGGAGCCCGCGGGCGGCGCGCACCAGGATCCGCGGCTCGCGGCGAAGCTCGTCGACACGGCGCTGGCGGAGGCGCTGGCGGAGCTGCTCCAGAAGACGCCCGACGAGCTGGTTCGCGATCGCTACGATCGCTTCCGCGCCCTCGGCGCCTACCTCGCCTGAGGGGATTCTTCTGCGACGACGCGATGTTGCGCCGCTGAGACTGCCGCCTGTGGCGGGCTGTGCTATCGCTGGGCCGACATGTCGGCAACCATCACGCTCGAGAACAAGGTGGCGATCGTCACCGGTGCGAGCCGCGGGATCGGCGAGGCCATCGCGCGGTGCTTCGCCGCAAATGGCGCGAAGGTCGTCATCGCCTCGCGGAAGATCGAATCGCTCACCGCCGTCGCCGACTCCATCGGCGCGGCAGGTGGAAGCGCGTTCGCAGTCGCCGCGCACACCGGCAAGCAGGACGACTGCGCGATGCTCGTCGACGCGGCCGTGAAGAAGTTCGGCAAGGTCGACATCCTCGTCAACAACGCCGCGACCAACCCCTACTTCGGACCGATGATCGACATCGACGAAGGCGCCTGGGACAAGACCTTCGAGGTCAACACCAAGGGCTATTTCTGGATGGCGCGCGAGGTGGTGAAGCATCTCCGCAGCCGTGAAGCGCCGGGATCGATCATCCACGTGGCGAGCGTGGCAGGCCTGGTCGCGTCGCCGCTCCAGGGCGTCTACGCGATGACCAAGGCGGCCATCCTCTCGATGACCAAGACGCTCGCCTACGAGCTCGCCGCGAACAAGATCCGGGTCAACGCCATCGCTCCAGGCTTCGTCGACACGAAATTCGCCGCGGCGGTCCTCAAGAACGACACGCTGCTCGAAGAAGTGCTGAGAATGACGCCACTAAAGCGCTACGCGCAGCCCGACGAGATCGCCGGCGGAGCGCTTTATCTGGCCTCCGACTCGGCCAGTTACTTGACCGGACATACCCTTGTGATCGACGGAGGTATGACGATTACGTGATCGTGATCGCTTGAAGCCATGGAGTCCGGGAAGGTAGTCGCAGGAAAGTATCGGCTGAACCAGCTGCTCGGCAGCGGGGGGATGGCCGAGGTGTGGTCTGCGACCAACACGTTCACGGAGCGCCAGCTCGCCATCAAGTTCATGAACACGCAGGTCGGCAAGAGCCCCGAGGCCGCCGCCCGGTTCCTGAAGGAGGCGAAGGTCTCCGCGCGCATCAATCACGCGAACATCATCGAGATCCACGACGTGGGTCAGACCGATCAGGGGCAGCTCTTCCTCGTGATGGAGCTGCTCACCGGCTTCCCGCTGGAGGTCGCGCTCCGCCGGCAGAACCCGCCGATGACGGTCTACGAGTTCATGATCGTCATGGTGGAGGTCGGTGACGCGCTCGCCGCCGCCCACAAGAGCGGGATCGTCCATCGCGATCTCAAGCCGACCAACATCTTCATCCACAAGCCGCAGACGGGCACGCCGATGCCCAAGCTGCTCGACTTCGGCGTCAGCAAGTTCCTCGAGGACGATCAGAACCACGCGCTCACCATCGCCGGCACCGTCCTCGGCTCGCCGCTCTACATGAGCCCCGAGCAGGCGCGTGGCGAGAGCAACCTCGACGGACGCACCGACGTGTTCGCGTTCGGCGCCATCCTCTTCGAAGCGCTGTGCGGTTATCGCGCGTACGAGGCGAAGAACTTCAACGCGCTGATCGTGAAGATCGCGACGTCGAAGCCGAAGAGCATCGACGAGTGCGCGCCGCACGTCCCCGAATCGCTGCGCACCATCGTGCGCGGCTGCCTCGAGGTCGATCTCAAGAAGCGGCTCCAGACCTTCGAGGAGATCACGTCGCGCGTGCGCTCCACGCTGTCCGAGATCGAGGCCTCGGGACAGCGCCTCCCCACGCCGCTCATCGCGACGTCGGTCGTCGATCCCGACGCCACCAACGCGCTCCCGGTGCTGCGCGCCAGCGATCGACCGCCGCCCGCGGCGTACTACACGCCGGGACACGGCTTCGCGCCGCCGCCCGTTCCCTCGTTCTCCGGCGGCGGCTCCGGCAGCATCCCGCCCGGTCCCCCGCTCTCGATGTCCGGCAGCATTCCGCATCACGAGCTCGCCTCGATCCCGCCCTACCCCGCGTCGGGTGCCACTGGACCGTCGTGGCACACGCCCAACACGTCCTACGCGTCGATCACCGTGTCGGCGCCGCGTCCGCGCAACACCGCATGGATCGCGCTGGGCGCGGTCGCGCTCGGTGTCGTCGCGCTCGGCGCCGGTGTCGGCCTCGGCTGGAAGGGCCGCGGCGCCGGCAATGCGTCGTCCTCGAGCGGCAACGCCAGCGGCCCGAGCGCGCTCGCGAAGACCGCCGATCCGTCGAAGAACGCGAGCGCCAACGGTAATGCCCCGCCCGCGGTCAACGCGCTTCCGTCGCCGACCACGCCGAACGCGAACGAGCCGCCGTCGATCAGCGTCGACTCGCTACCTGGCACGAGCGGCGGACCGGCCGCGACCACGAACAAGGCCCTCGGCCCCCTTCCGCGCGGCTCCGGGCGCCTCCTCGTCACGGCGACGCCGGGCTGGTGCAACCTCACCATCGACGGCAAGGAGCGCGGCCCGACGCCGATCGCCGGCATCGACCTCCCGTCCGGCGCGCATCAGCTCCGCTGCGACGCCCCGAGCGGCAAGGTCAAGACAGCGTCCGTGACCATCCAGGACGGCGCCACGTCACGCATCAAGCTCGCCCTCGACGAGTGACCGACCACCGCTGACCGCACCGAATGTCTCCCTCTCCTCGTCGTGCGGAGCACGACGGTCGCCGAAGGCGATTGAGGGGAGGCTCGGCGCGGAACGCGACGGGGGGACGAAGTCCCACCTGGGTAGATGTGAAACAGCGAGGCACGATTGTTCGTGCCTCGCTGTTTCACGGAGCGACCACCGTGATGTCCGCGGCTGGGTTCTTCACTGCGCCTGGGCCGAAGGCGAAGTCGACCGGGGTGTTGGCGAGCCAGTTCGGCACCATGTTGTTGTAGAACTTGCTCTGTCGATGGAGGTCGCTCCCGCCCGGTAGCGTGACCTTCATGTGCGGCGTGTCGGTGCCGACCTCGATCAGCGTTCGGATCGACGGGCCGCTGGTATGGCTGAAATTACGCTGGTCCGAAGCGTTGGTGCTGATGACGTTCACGTTCGACGGGCTGGCGACGTTGACGGTCAGGAGCCCGCCCGGCGTCGCGTAGAGCTGGCTGTCGAACTGGTTCATGCCCGGCTGCGACAGCGGGCTGAGGAGACGGAGCGTGTGCATCCGACCCCAGCGCCACTCGTCGCTCAGACCGAGCTGGGCGAGGATCGCGCCTGCCCTCACGAGGGCGCGGCGCAGGATCTCCGAGCGCGTCGTGACGTGGTCGGTGGTGGTGATGTCCTGCCAGTACGT
>JAYTZB010001005.1:0-2077 GCA_043742085.1 Polyangiaceae bacterium | reverse complement strand
GATCAGCGAGAACGCGATCCGCACCGTCATCCACCACTACACGCGCGAGGCCGGCGTCCGCTCGCTCGAGCGCGAGATCGCCAGCATCTGCCGCAAGGTGGCACGACATGTCGTCGGCGCGGGTCCCGAGAACAAGGACAAGCCGATCGAGGTGGTGGCGAAGAACGTCCCGACCTACCTCGGCGTGCCGAAATATCGCCTGAACAAGAAGGAAGAGCGCGACGAGGTCGGCCTCACCAACGGCCTCTCCGTCACGAACTCCGGCGGTGGCGAGCTTCTCGCGTGCGAGGTCGCGGTCGTGTCCGGCAAGGGCAAGCTCGTGATCACCGGCCTCCTCGAGAAGGGCATGGAGGAGAGCGCGCAGGCGGCCATGAGCTACGTGCGTTCGCGCGCGCAGATCCTCGGCCTCGAGCCGGATTTCTACCAGAAGGTCGACGTGCACGTTCACTTCCCGGAGTTCATCCGCAAGGACGGACCGTCGGCGGGCGTGACCATGGCGACGTCGCTCGCGAGCGCGCTCATTAAGGTCCCCGTGAAGCGCGATCTCGCGATGACCGGCGAGCTCACGCTCCGCGGACGCGTGATGGCCATCGGCGGCCTGAAGGAGAAGCTCCTCGCCGCGCACCGCGCCGGCATCACCACCGTCGTCATCCCGCGCGAGAACCGCAAGGACCTCCGCGAGGTGCCGCGCCGCGTGCTCAAGGCCACGCGCGTCGTGCTCGTCGAGCACATGGATGAAGTGCTGCGGGAAGCCCTCGCGATGCCCGATCCCGACGCGGTGTTCGGGCCCCCGCGCGAGAGCTGGGAGTACATCGACGGCGAGCTCGTCGTGCGAGGGCAAGGTGTTCCCACGCCTGGCGGCGTCGCGGGGACGCCCAGTGCGCTCCCGGTCGGTGGCCCGGCGCCCACGCCTCCCGGCGCCGACGGCGCCGACGGCGGCCTGCCGGCTCCTACCGGCAATGCCTGAACGCGCGGTCGCGGCGCGGGCGCCTGAGGCACCCCTGGCTTGATTCCGCGGAGAATCTGCGCGAGAACGCCGCGCATGAGGTCAAGCCTGCTCGCGCTTTCGGTGGTCGTCGCTTCGCTGTCGCTCGTCTCGGCCTGCGGTGGCCACCGCGAGCACCGCAGCTCGCGCGAGCCCGTCGCCACCATCGGCGGCGGTCAGCCCGATCCGCAGCTCGATTCCGTCGCCGACACGAACGCGAAGGCGGCGTCCGTTCGACGCTCCGGCGTTCCGCTGAACGGCCAGATCCTCCACGGCGAGACCACGCGTCCCGGCGGCTCGCAGGAGTTCCGCGTCCAGCTCGATGCCGACCACTGCTACTGGTTCGGTGGCGCGACGAACGAGATGGGCCAGACCATCTCGCTCGTCGTCCAGGACCCCAAGGGCGCAGAGGTCGCGTCCGAGAAGGGCAAGTCGACCGACGCGCTCCTCGAGTACTGCCCGGCCACCGACGGCGTCTTCAAGCTTCAGAGCAAGCTCGCGCATCACGGGCAGTTCTCGGTCGCCGTGTACCAGGGCACGCGCCTCTCGCCCGCGGCGTCGCCGACGGGGGATGCCGGCCAGACGCCCGAGGCGCTCATCGCGAAGGAGGCTCTCGCTGCGGCGCCCGGCGCGAAGCAGGTGGGTACCTTCTTCGAGGGCACCGCGGATCAGACGAGCTGGTCGACCGCCCTCACCAAGGGCAAGTGTTACTGGTTCATCGGCGCCGGCACGCCGGGCAAGACCAAGAAGCTCTGGCTCTACCTGTGGGATCCGACGAACTCGCGCATCACCGAGAACAAGGGCGAGAGCAACGTGGTCACCACCGGTCACTGCGCGAAGCAGACCGGCATGTTCAAGTTCCAGGCGAAGGTCTACAGCGGCAGCGGGCCGTACAAGGTCGCCGTCTTCGAGAAGGAGTGAGCGGCGCGATCGCGGCGGTGCTCACCGGCGGAGATCGCGGAAGAACAGCTCGCTGTCGATGAGCGTGCCCAGCTCGGGCGCGCGCTCACCGGCGGCGACGAACGGCATCACCGCCGCCAGGACCTCGGGCGCACGCAGCACGCGCTGGTGCCCGAGGCCCTGGGTCTCGAA
>JAYTZB010001004.1:0-1814 GCA_043742085.1 Polyangiaceae bacterium | reverse complement strand
GACGGCCATCCCGTCGCTCTCCGACGCGAAGGTGGCGCTCGTGAGCGCGGGGACCAGCGACGCGTCCGTCGCCGAGGAGTGCGCCGAGACGATGCGCATGATCGGCGTGTCGTTCGAGCGCGTGTTCGACGTCGGCGTCGCCGGCATCCATCGGCTGCTCCACAAGCGACCGCTCCTCGAGGAGGCGGGCGTCGTGATCGTCATCGCCGGCATGGAGGGCGCGCTCGCGAGCGTGGTCGGCGGGCTCGTCGACGTGCCGGTGATCGCGGTGCCGACCTCGGTCGGGTACGGCGCGGCGTTCAACGGCGTGGCGGCGATGCTCGGGATGCTCACGAGCTGCGCGTCGGGGATCACCGTCTGCAACATCGACAACGGGTTCGGGGCGGCGTTTGCTGCGGCGAGGATCCTGCGCACGAAGACGCGGTTGGAGAAGGCGGCGGCGGCGAAGTGAAGAAGACGGCGAAGGCGAAGGCGAAGGCGCCCGCGAAGGCGAAGGCGAAGGCGCCCGCGAAGGCGAAGGCGAAGGCGACGGAGGTCGGGCACGGCCACGAGCACGGCGAGCGCTCGCACCCGCACCATGATCACGCGCACGGCCATGATCACGATCACGGTCACGATCACGACGACCACCATGATCACGGCGTTGGCGGGCATCACCACGGGCACCTGCCGCACGCGACGCGCGCGGATCTGGCGCGCGGGGCGGGGAAGGGGAAGACGCTCTTTCTCGACGCGCCGAGCGGGCTCGCGGGGGACATGATCATCGCGGCGCTCGTCGATCTCGGCGTGCCCGAGCATGCCGTCACCGACGTCGTCGCCAAGCTTCCGCTGCGCGGGTTCCACGTGCACTTCGGCGCTCGCGTGCGCAGCGGGATCGTCGCGACCTCGTTCGATGTCCACGTCGACGGCAAGCAGCCCGAGCGCACCTACGGCGCCATCCGCGGCATGCTCGACGACGCCGATCTCCCGAAGGCGATCCGCGCCCGCGCGCAGGCCACCTTCCTTCGCCTCGCCGAGTCGGAGGCGAAGGTCCATCGCATGCCCATCGACGACGTGCACTTCCACGAGGTCGGCGGCATCGATGCCATCGTCGACATCGTCGGCAGCGCGGCCGCGCTCGAGTGGCTCGGCGCGGAGCTCGTCGTCTCGCCGCTGCCGATGGGTCACGGGCGCATCAAGGCGCGTCACGGCATCCTCCCGCTCCCCGCGCCGGCCACCGTCGAGTGCCTGCGCGGGCTTCCGACCTACGACGCCGGCATCGCGTTCGAGCTCGTCACGCCCACCGGCGCCGCCATCGTCGGCGCGCATGCCGCGGGCTCTTCACGCTGGCCGTCGATGGTCCCCGAGCGTACCGGCTGGGGCGCCGGCACCGCGGAGCTCGCGGATCGACCGAACCTCCTGCGCGCCGTCCTCGGCAGGAACGTAGATACCGCCACGGCCTCCGCGGCGCCGGCGAGCACCGGCACGCACGTCGTCCTCGAGGCGAACATCGACGACGCCACCGGCGAATTGCTTGCAGTCTGCATCGATGCGCTGCTCGCCGCGGGCGCGCTCGATGCGTGGGCCGCGCCCATCACCATGAAGAAGGGGCGGCCGGCCTACCTCCTCGGCGCCATCGGTCCCGTCACGCTCGCCGACACGCTCTCCGCGACCATGCTGCGCGAGAGCACGACGCTGGGCGTCCGTCGCCACACCGTCACGCGCCTCGAGCGCCCCCGGCGCATCGAGCAGGTGGAGACGCGCTTCGGCCGGCTCCCGGTGAAGATCGCCGAGGGCCCGTACGGTCCCCCTCATCGAAAGCCCGAGCTCGATGC
>JAYTZB010001003.1:0-1535 GCA_043742085.1 Polyangiaceae bacterium | reverse complement strand
GTCGAGATCCTTCGTCGCGCGCGGCCGGCCGTGGATGCCAACGGCATACGCGCCGATGACCAGGAACTTCACCTCAGCGGCGAGTAACGACGAAAGCAGCTCGAGGAAGTCTTCGTTCAAGATCCCCTTCTTTCACCTCGACGAACGTCCCGCTCTCCTCGTCGAAGACGCCGTTGTTGCGCGCGGCAAGCGCATACAGCTCGCGGCTGAGGTCCCAGGTCAGGCCCGCTCGTGCGTCCTGTGGAACATCGAGCCAGAACAGATCGTCACGCAGCTGGTCGTCGGCGGCGTCAGAGCTTGAGCCTTTCCCAGGCCGCGTGACCTCGATTTTCCAGGACGAACGGGCAGCGCGACGCGCGGCAGCAGACACGCTGAGAACATAGCACGACGCCTCAGCGCGGGGCGGAGGCGAGGCCGCCGATGCGGCGGGGCTCGGGGGCGCCGATCCATTCGAGGCCCTGCCGGCCGATGGCGGGCGCGTCGGCGAGGTGGCCGCGCTCCTTCAGCTTGTAGCCCATCGCCTCGAGGCGCTTCTGCGTGGGCTCGGAGAGGCCGTCCTTCTCGTAGGCGACCTCGTCGGGAAGGTGCTGCATGTGGAAGCGCGGCGCGGCGACCGCGGTCCCGATCTCGAGCCGGAAGTCGATGACGTTCGACAGCTCCTGGAACACCGCCGTGATGATGGTCGGACCGCCCGCGGCGCCCGCCACGAGCAGCACCTTGCCGTCCGGTCCCGTCACGATGGTCGGCGCCATCGACGACAACATGCGCTTGCCCGGCGCGATGGCGTTCGCTTCACCCTGTACGAGACCGAAGCCGTTCGCCGTGCCGGGCACCGCCGCGAAGTCGTCCATCTCGTTGTTGAGGACGAACCCGCCGCCCTTCACCGTCACGCCCGACCCGTACCACCAGTTGATGGTGGTGGTCATGGCCACGGTGTCGCCCGCGGCATCCACGACCGAGAAGTGCGTGGTGTGCGGGCCGCTCGCGCTCGCGGGTCCGGCGGCGGCGATCTCCGACGACGGCGTCGCGTGATCCGGTGCGATGGTGGCCCGCTGCTCCTTCGCCCACTTGTCCGAGAGCAGCTCGGCGAGCGGCATCTTCACCATGTCGGGATCGCCGAGCTTCGCATTGCGCGCGGCATAGGCGCGACGCATGGCCTCGAAGACGTAGTGCAGCTCCTCGGGCGACTGGAAGCCCATCTTGCCCAGGTCGTAGCCCTCGAGGATGTGACAGATCATCGCGAGCGTCACCCCGCCCGACGACGGCGGCGGCATCGAGGCGATCTTGTGGCCTCGATACGTGGTCTCGATCGGCGTGCGCCACTTGGCCTGGTACTTCTTGAGGTCGTCGAGCGTGATGAGCCCGCCGTCGGCCTTCATCTGCGCGACGATGGCCTCGGCGGTCGGCCCTTCGTAGAAGCCCTTAGGCCCCTTCTCGATGCGCCTCAGCACCGCCGCGAGCTCGGGGTTCTTGAACGTGGCGCCCTTCGCGAGGGCCACGCCACCTGGGAAAAATAGGGCTGCCGACACGGGGTG
>JAYTZB010001002.1:0-7770 GCA_043742085.1 Polyangiaceae bacterium | reverse complement strand
ACGCGGCGCAAGGAGCTCGACATCCTCGGCAGCGAGAAGCGCGAGGGCGACCCCGAGTGGTGGTCGCGCCACATGAAGGTCCTCGAGAACGTGCAGGCGCCGTTTCCGCGCATCACCTACCACGAGGCCATCGACATCCTGCAGAAGAACGGGCACCCCGAGGCGAAGGTCGGCGACGACTTCGGCGGCGACGAGGAGACCGTCATCTCCAACAAGTTCGATCGGCCGGTGATCGTCCATCACTATCCGATGAACCTGAAGGCCTTCTACTTCGCACGCGACGGCAAGGATCCGAGCCTCGCGCTCAACATGGATATCCTCGCGCCCGAGGGCTACGGCGAGATCGTCGGCGGCGGTCAGCGCGAAGCCGACCTCGCGAGGCTCGAGGCCGCCATCGCCGAGCACAAGCTCCCGAAGGACGCTTTCGAGTGGTACCTCGACCTCCGGCGCTACGGGACGTTCCCGCACGCCGGCTTCGGCCTCGGCATCGAGCGCACGGTGTCGTGGATCTGCGGCCTCCCGCACGTCCGCGAGACCATCCCCTTCCCGCGCATGCTGAACCGCCTCGCGCCCTGAGCGCGGCTCCCGTCGGAGTCGAGCTCGCGCGCGAAAAGTGAGACAATCCACGAATGGAGGAGACGCGGATCCGCCCCGGCGATTTGCTCGGTGGCAAGTACCGCGTCGAGCGCGTGCTCGGCAGAGGCGGCATGGGAGTGGTGATGGCCGCCACCCACCTCGATCTGGATCAGCGCGTCGCCATCAAGCTGATGCTTCCGGGCGCGTTCGCGGATCCGGACACACGCGCCCGATTCCAACGCGAGGCGCGCTCGGCGGTGAAGCTGAGGAGCGAGCACGTCGGCCGCGTGCTCGACACGGGCGCGTTCGACGACGGCTCGCCGTACATCGTCATGGAGTACCTCGAGGGGAACGACCTCGCTGCCGAGCTCGCCCGCACGGGTCCGCTCGCCGCTCATCTCGTCGCCGAATACGTCCTCCAGGCGTGCGACGCGATCGCCGAAGCGCACGCGCTCGGGATCGTGCATCGCGATCTCAAGCCCGCAAACATCTTCCTGACGAGGCGGCATGACGGCTCGCCTCTCGTGAAGGTCCTCGACTTCGGTATCTCGAAGGTGAGCGCGCTCGACGGCGCAGCCCACGGAATGACGGCGACCGCATCGATGCTCGGATCGCCCCTGTACATGTCACCCGAGCAAATGCGCTCATCGCGCGACGTCGATGCGCGTACCGATGTCTGGTCGCTCGGCGTCATTCTCTACGAACTCCTCTCCGGCCACGTCCCGTTCACGGCGGAGACGCTCGGCGGTCTCCTGGCCCGGGTGATCGCCGACCCGCATCGACCGCTCATCAGCATGCGACCGGATGGGCGCGACGATCGCGCTCTCTCTGACGATCACCATCCCCGGAGACGCGACGTACCTCGTGAAGACACCCAGCTCGGGACCGTCGCCACTCGTGGTGAAGACCCCGCCGGTCGTCGATCTCCCCGCCCGCAAGGATTCCCTGACCCTCAAGCCAGGGACCGGCAGTGTCTGCTCCGGCGTCATCAATTGCTTCCCCGACCCCAACGCCTGTCAGCCAGCACCGCCGTGCCCGGTGTGGGTCACAGGCGTGTTCTCGGGCGCGTCTTTCCAGCGACTCGCGCTCGTCGTGCAGCTCTCGCCGGACGAAAACTACGGCTCCCCCGCGAGCATCACGACCGTCGTGGTCTTCGGCGCGCCCTGAGAAGCGATCGGGATCGGTTACGGGTTCGCGCGCGCGGCGGTCGGGCAGGCCACGCCGGGTAGCTTCGCCAGCTCGGCGCCGTCGGCGAGCTGCTTCGCTTGACCGAGGAGATCGCGCGCCTCGCCGGTGTCGAGACGCGCGATGGTGGTGGTGCGGAGCGGCGAGCCCTCGGGGTCGTCGCGGTGCGAGATGATGCCCACGATCTTGCCGTCGACGCCGTCGACCACGGCGCCGCCGGTGTCGCCCTTGCAGAGCGGGACGTCGATCACGATGGCCTCGGAGTCGCGATTGCGAACGGTGCCCATGCGCTCCTTGATGCTCTCCTTCTGACCCGCGCAGTGGCCGAAGCCGAGCGCCTGCACCCGACCGCCGGTGCCCGGAGCGCTCGCCACGACGAGCGGCTGCACCCAGGGAACAGGCTCGGCCAGCACCAGGATTCCGAGATCGAGCTCGTGCCATCGGCAGTCGGGAAGGATCGCGTACTTCGCGCGGCGATTCGTCCACGTGAGCGTGCTCGACGCGACCTCGACGCGATACTCGCGATCGGATGCGATCTCCTTGAGGCCCTTCGGCTCGCCCTTGAGGCAGCGCTGCGCCGTCGCGATGAGGCGCGGTCCGAGAACCACGCCGGAGCAGATGCCGTTCGGGCCGTGGATGTGGACGAGCGCACGCTCTTGCTTCGAGCCGACGGCAGGATGCTCCGGCTCGGCGACGATGTCGTCGCTCGGCAGCTCCGGCGTCGCGTTGGTCTCGTGATGCGCGGTCGATGCCGAGGGCAAGCCCTGCGCGCCGCTCGGGTTGTTCGGCTGCTCGTTGCTGACGAAGGAGACCTGCGAAGGTCCCGCACACGCGACACCGCCGCATGCAACGAGCACGACGGCGATTGCCCGAGCCGACACCACGTGCGAACGATCCATCATCACCGCGATCGTATCATCGCGCGCGCATACAAGGCCTCGTAGTCGCGGGCTGGTCCATCCCACGAGAAGTCCTTGGCCATCGCGCGCTCGCGCGCGCGAGCGAACGCGGCTCCGTCTGCATACACGGCGAACGCCGCGAGCATGGCGTCGCGCAGCGCCCCCACGTCGGCCCGCGGCGCCACGAGGCCGACGCCGCGGTCGGCCTCGACGTCGAGCGGCTCGACGGTGTCGTGAAGGCCACCGACGTCGGTGACGATGGGGATCGCTCCGTAGCGCATCCCGTACATCTGCGTGAGCCCGCAAGGCTCGAAGCGTGACGGCACGAAGAGGAAATCGGCGCCCGCGTAGATGCGACGCGACAGCGGCGGATCGAACGCGAGCCGCACCGCGACGCGTCCGCGAAAGCGCTCGGCAGCGGCGCCGAGGCTGGCCTCGAGGTCCGCGTCGCCTTGACCGATCACGAGCACGCGGCCTCCCCGATCGACGATCTCGCTCAGCAGCGGCGCGAGGAGATCGATCCCCTTCTGCCAGGAGAGCCTCGTCACGCATCCGAAGAGCGGGCCGTCGCCAGGATCGAGGCCGACCTCGGTGGCGAGCGCGGCCTTGCACGCCGCGCGACCCAAGGCGGCAGTGGCGGCGTCGTAGCGGACCGCGAGCGCGTGGTCCGTGCGCGAATCGAAGCGAGAATCGATGCCGTTGAGGATGCCGACGAGCCGGTGACGATGCGCGCGAAGGTGCTCGTCGAGGCCGAAGCCGTACTCCGGCGTGAGGATCTCGCGCGCGTACGTGGGGCTCACGGTGGTGATGGCATCGGCGAGCGCCGTCGCCCCCTTCATGAGGTTCACGTTGCCCTGGTGCTCGAGGACGTCGGGCCGATACGCCTCGCGAGGCAGGTGGAGGCGGTCGAGCGCGCCTTCGTCGAGCACGCCCTGGAACGCGAGGTTGTGCACGGTGAAGACCATCGGTGTCCTCGCCCAGTGCTCGCCCATCACGAGACGCGCGTAGATCACGGCGAACGACGCGTGCCAGTCGTGCGCGTGGACGATGTCGGGCCCGCCTTGCCACGCCCGAGCGGCGATCTCCAGCCCACCGCGCGACATGACCGCGAAGCGCAGCGCGTTGTCGTCGAATGCTCCGCTCGCATCGCCGTAGATGCCGTTCCGCGCGAACAAGGGAGGATCCTCCAGCAAGCACACGCGCCGGCTGCCGCCCGACGGAAAGCGCTCGATCTCCAGCTCGACGACGCCGGCGTGACGCACATCGTGCGGTCCCCAGCCGAAGCGGACCGCGATGCTCCCCGGCCAGCGCACCGTGTTCCGCGGAACGCGCGTGACGCCATAGAGCGGCGTCACGACGAGAACGTGCGCGCCGCGCTCGGCCAGCGCGAGCGAGAGCGCGTCGACGACGTCTCCGAGACCGCCGGTTCGCGCAAGCGACTCGACCTCCGACGAGATCATGAGGATGCGCTGCGGCCTCGCGCTCACCGCGCCAATTCTGGCACGGACCTCCGCTCCGGTGCGCGGCGTTTCAGGCCTGCGGCGTGGCGCGGACGCGAAGCAGCAGCCAGCCCAGGACCGCGCCGAGCGCGGTCAGGATCAGCGTGGGCACCACGTGCGCGACGACACAGTGCATCGCTGCCGCATGCGGGCAGCGCAGGTACGCCATCACCACGGTCCATGCGCCCGCGGTCATGCCGAGCGCGGCACCGGTGACCGCAGGATGCACCGGGTCGGTCCCGCGCCTCGGCAGGAGCAGCGCAATCAACGGAAGCGCGCCCTGCAGCACGCTGATGGCTCCGCACGCCAGGTGGGTGCCGCCGTCCACGTGCTCGGCGGCCGCATCCGGCCACGCCATCGTCGCGCAGAACGCGACCACGGCGAGGATCGGCGCCGTCACCACCACCGCCGTCAGCAGGACGGTGCGCGGGCGTCCGAGCATCGAGCGCGGCTCGCCCGAAGAGAGCCGCGTCAACACCGCCGCCGCCACGAGACCGAAGCCGACCGTGAACGCGATCATCTCCACCGGACGCGTGCCCGGCGACATGCCCCCCATCACGACGAACAGCGTGACCGTCGCGATCGCCCCGATCGCAGCGAGCAGGAGCACGCGACGCTTGTGCGCGTCCCGCGTCGGCGAGGGGGTACGCGCGACGTCCGCGAGGACACGCGCGCGAAGATCGCTCGAGGGCGCTCGTTCTTGCGTCATGCGCGTCCGCCTTTCTTTCCGTCCTCGGCAGCAAACCGGACCAGAGCAGCACGCATGGCCTCGTACGCGCGATGCGCACGAAGCTTCACCGCGGCGACGGTGGTGCCGAGCACCTGAGCGGCCTCGGCGACGCTGAGCCCGTCTTGCTTGATGAGCTCGAAGGCCACGCGCTGGTTCTCGGGAAGGCGCGCGAGCTCCTCGGAGAGGCGCTGCGCGGTCTCCTTGGCGATGGCGACATCGTCGGCGCGGTCGTCGAGTGCAGCCATCACCTGCGTCAGCGTCTCGTCGCTGGTCGGCGCGAGCACCTCCCGGCCGCCTCGACGATGCATGTCGATGAGCAGCCGGCGCGCGATCGCGAAGGCCCACGGCACGACCTGAGCGCCCGGCGTGAAGCGACCGCGCGCGCGATGGATCTGCAGCATCGTCTGCTGGACGACGTCCTCGGCTCGAGCGCGATCGCGGGTGTAGCGCTGGAGGAAGGACTGAAGTCGAGGAGCGAGCCCGTCGTAGAGCTCCTCGAAGGCAGCGTCCTCACCGCGGGCGTAGCGATCCATGGCGACGTCGAGCGCCCGGCTCGCCGGCTCCACCTTGCGGTTGCGCTCTTCCGCCACGGCGAGCGTTCTATCACGCAGCACTCGAGGTTCGCTGCGCGGCAGGAATCGGCTCGATGCGAGGGCGGAGAACATGACGAGCGGGCGGGGTGAAGAGGAGTACGCCGCCTGCCGTTCCAGGTTTCAGCACAGGTTTCCGGGAAGGGCGGATCGTCGACGACCGTCCTCATGATGGTCCGCTTTTGACCACTTGCTGCAGACTCCCCTCATCGATTTCACGCGGCCTACATCGGCGCCTCGCCGGCGCGTCGGAAGCGACACCTCGGAAGTGCCGTTGCTCGGCGATGGCGCATCTGTCCTACACGGCGAGCTCGGCCGCGGCGCTCTTATTGCTTCGTTCCCTGACAGACGCGGGCGGATGTGTCGTCCTCAGGCACACGGAATCCCACGAAACTGCTCTCTAAACCCGTCACAAGCTCGCCAGGTCGAGCGCGTACCGATAGGAGTTATAAGGCATGAGGTTGTCGCTGACGTTCGCTGCCACGCTCGCGGGATTGCTCGCGACGGGTGCTGCGTTCGCGGACGGCGCGGACGGCGCGGGCGCAGGCGCGACCGGCGGCGTCGACTGGTCGCGCGTCGTGACGGACCTCGACCGCGTCGCGCGCCAGGGCGCCGACGTCCTCGACAGCCCCCGCTGTGCGCAGGCTGGCTGCGAGACGACCACGAACGCGACCGCCGCCGCTCCCGAGCGCGGCTTCAAGCCGAACGTGCAGGATACATCGAACGATCTCCTCGCCTTGCGGCCGATGATGTCGCTGGTCGCGCGTGACTGGAGCTCCTCGTTTCGCGTCGCCGGTGATCGTCTCGCGCTCATCGACGCGATGCGCCTCACCACCTCTACGCGCATGGTGCTCGCGCGGGTCCGCATGAGCGACGCGCGCATCGCTCCGTTCGCGCAAGTCGGCCTCGGCCAGTGGCGCACCGACCCGTACGTCCTGCCGTTCACGCCCCGCTACGAGGAAATCGCCGCGCAGGCCGCGGCCGGCGTCGAGCTCCGGCTCGTGGGCACGTGGCAAATCGCGCTCGAGACGAGCACCACCATGCTCTATCGCGAGCAGCACAACGACCGCGATCGTCCCGCCGCTCACATGTGGAGCACCACGTTCGCTTCGCGCGTCGATTTCTGAGCGGTCCTCGGCGGTCGTGAGGTGATACGCGGCCCCGCGCCCGTTCTTCCCTCTTTTCTCGCCGCCTCGTGAGGTCCGATGAGCGCGCCTGGCCGAGCGTTGCGCGGCTGCCGATCGAAAATATTTATCGCCGTCATTTCGAGGGCTTGAGCGCGATCGGCGGGCCTTCGTCAGAATCTTCGACGGAGCGGTGATCGGTTTTCGGGGCCGAAACCCCTGTGAAGCCGTGCAGGCGCAAAACCAAGAGTTTCCTCTCGATGCGGTGAGCCCCCGGAAGCGTCTGCTGATCGTCGGAGGCGACGCCTCGCGCGCGTCGCATCTCGTCGGCGAGCTCGATCGCGCAGGCTTCGAAGCCTCCCACCTCGGTGAACGCCGTCCGCTGACCAACGAGGAGGTCGGCAGGCTCGACGTGATCCTGCTCGATCCCGGGGTCGACGCCGACGAGCCAGCGAACAACGACGCCGATGCGTTCGAGCTCGTCGCGCAGGTGCGAGCCTTCTCCGATGTGCCGATCGTCGTCGTCAGCGACGTGACCGACACCGCCGAGAAGATCCGCGCGTTGCGGCTCGGCGCCGACGACTACGTCACGGCGCCCTTCGTCCTCGACGAGCTCGTCGAGCGCGTCCGCGCACGGCTCCGCAGGCCTACCCTCGCACGCGATTCCGAAGGCGTCGGCCTCTTGCGCGTCGACCGCGTGCGGAGAGAGGTCCGCGTCGACGGCGCGCGCATCGACATGACGCGCGTCGAGTTCGACATCCTCGCGGTGCTCGCCGAGAAGCGCGGCGGCGCGGTCTCGCGACGGTCGCTCGCGATGCGGGTCCTCGATCCGGCGCGCGACGGTGACGAGCGAACGCTCGACGTCCACGTATCGCGCATCCGCAAGAAGCTCGGCGCCGGTTCGTTCGTCGAGACGGTGTGGGGCGTCGGCTATCGGCTGCTGCCCGGCCGCGAGGCCTGATAGGCGATCCGCCACACGCAGTTGCCGCCGTCGTCGGTCACGTAGAGCGCGCCGTCGTTGCCCTCCGCGACGGCGACCGGGCGTCCCCAGACATCGCCGGCGGTAGTGACGAAGCCCGTCATGAAATCCACGTACTCGCCGGCCGGCACGCCGTTGGTCGTCGGGATCGAGACGACCTTGTAGCCGGTACGACGGGTGCGGTTCCA
>JAYTZB010001001.1:0-1609 GCA_043742085.1 Polyangiaceae bacterium | reverse complement strand
GGAGGCTCGAGCGGCGGGAACGGCGGCGCGGTGCGCACGGTGGCAGCATAGCAACCATGGCCATCAGAGAGGCGTTGCTGTAGCCAGTGGGCCATGCGGAGAGCACTTCTTCGGGCGGCGCTCCTCTTCTCTTTCTCCAGCGCCTGCTCCTGCTCCGGTAATTCGCCGGACCGCCCGTCGACGATGGCTCGGCCGCCCGTGGTGGTGCCGCCCACCAGCGCGTCGCGATGCGCCAGCGGCTTCGATGCTCGTGAGCTGCTGGCTCGACACGCGCGCGCGTACGGCTCGCCAGAAGCCGTCGCAGCGTCGTTGCCGATCGTGATGAACGGGACGGTCACCATCGAGAATCACACGGGCAAGGTCGAGGTGGTCATGACGCGCGACGCCGTGCGATCGCTCGCGTGGATCGCGGGCCTCGTAGAGGGGAACGGCATCGACGCGGCCGGCGCGTGGACGCTCGAGGGTGGCAGCGGCGTCGTGGAGCGCCAGCGCGCGAACGAAGGGATCGAGGCCGCGCTCGACGCGTGGCTCCTGCGACGCACCTACGTCGGCGCGTTCGACGCGAAGCGTGATACCTCGCGCTGCGCGGACGTCGGCACGACGACGAACGGCGGCGCTCGCGTCGATGTCGCCTTCGCGCGACCCGAGCTCGGCTCGCCCGTGCTCTCGTTCGATCTCGAGAGCGGCGCGCTCCTCTCGACCGCGCACGAGCAATCGGACGGCGTCTCGACGCGCACCACGTACGCGGCGTGGTCCGAGGCCTCGCCGGCGAAGGTGCGCTGGCCTCGTAAGACCACGCAGCATCCGCTCGTCGGCGATAGCGCGACGCAGGAATACGGAGCCTTCGTGGCCGGCCTCGCGTGCTCGCGGTTCGATGCGTCGGGCGTTGCCATTCCGCTGCAGGGCGACGCGTGCGCGGCCCCGCCGCCCGATCGCTTCGTCGTTCGGTGGCCCGCCGGCGACCAGCCGCGCGTTCGCTCGCCTCTGACGTATCTCGGCAGCGAGCTGCTCGTCCGCGCGAAGCTCGGCGGTCGCGACGCGATGGCGTTCCTCGACTCGGGGGCTGGCGCCACTGCCGTCGACGCCACGACGCCCGCGGGCATCGAGTTTCGCCCGTCGATGGAGGTGACGGGTAGCGGCGCCACCCAGAAGGTGCGCCTGGGCTTCGGCGAGCTCGCGAGCATCGACCTCGGCGAGCTGCACGTCGAGCACGTCCCCACCGTGAGCGTTCCCATCCCCGCGCTCGACGCGTTCGGCGACAAGCGCCCGGAGCTGATCCTCGGCTACTCGTTCTTTGCGAGCGCCGTCATCCGTGTAGATTACAAGCGTTCCGAGGTGATCTTCGGCCGGACCACCGACGGCTTGTTCGCCAAGGGCGTCGACACGCGCTCGGTCCCGCTGCGCGTCCTGCGCAGCAAGATCATCGTCGATGGCACCGTCGAGCGCACGCCGGCGCCGTTCGAGGTCGACACCGGCAACGGCGGCGGCCTCGACCTCTACAAGAAGTGGGCTTCTGCGCACGGCCTCCCCGGCGATCGCCCGATCGTGACCTTGAATGGGCGCTTCGGTGTCGGTACCGCGCAGACGGCGTCGACCTTCTATCGATTGA
>JAYTZB010001000.1:0-2577 GCA_043742085.1 Polyangiaceae bacterium | reverse complement strand
GTGCAGCTGCCGGTCGCGGGGTCGTTGCTCCCCGAACGCGTTCGCTCCGTCGAGGGGTCGTTCGAGCAGAAGCTCGGCGCGCAGCGAATCCTCTTCGGTGTCTTCCGCTCGTGGTGGGCCGACATCGTCGAGAACCACGTCCTCAGCGTCGCCGAGCAAGAGGCTGCGGTCGCGCGCGGCGAGATCAGCCTCGCCACCTTCGGCGTGAGCCAGTTCCGCAACGTCTCGAAGATCGCCAACTACGGCATGAACGGCACCTTCGAGGGCAGCGCCGGCCACGACCAGCAGCTGCACTTCGGCCTCAATGCCACCGCCGCGATCGCGCGGCGTGACGAGGTCGGCGTCACGAGCGTCCCGCTCGCCGTCGCCCCGCAGCTCTTCGGCAACGCGCGCGTCGCGTACGACATCCCCGGCGACTGGCCCACGCTCGCCATCGCCGCTCACTACGTCGGCCGGCGCCCCATCGATCGCGCGTACGACGGCGGCTGGCCCACCGGCAACTACGCACCGGCGCAGCTCGAGACGCGCGGAACCATCTCCGGTCCGCTCCCGATCCTGCGCGGCCTGACGTACCGTCTCACGGCGACCTACGCGATCGCCGAGCGCGGGCCGTATGTCGTCGGCGCGCAACAGGTCTTCGAGCAGACCACCGGCGCCACGGACCGCTCGCCTCAGCTGCTACCGCTCGATCGCTTCCGAACCTCCATCGGCCTCCAGTACGATTTCCTTCCCTGAGCCATGCGTCGCGCGCCCCTCATCCTCCTGACCTTCGCGGCGCTGCTCGGCGGCTTCCGGCTGCTGTCGGCATGCCTCGAGATCACGCCGATCATCGTGGAGCGCGACGCGAGCGGCGCTCCGGCGGACGCGGGATGCGTGAAGTGCCTCGAGCAGCCGGAAAACTGCGAAGGCATCATCGACCAGTGCAAGCAGGACCCTCGCTGCATACCCGTCTACGCGTGCATCTCCGCTCTCGCTTGCCTCGATCTCCGCACCTTGGACGACAAGATCAACTGCAGCCTGCCGTGCGCGCAGGACGCGGGAATCGTGAGCTCCAGCGATCCCGTCATCACCACGTACCTCGTGGGACTGGTCGGATGTGCACAGCAGAAGTGCGCGGTGCCCTGCAACTTGTCGGACGCAAGCATCGGTCTCTGACCTCGCCCTTGCCTTGCGCCTGATATCGTAATGACGGTGGGGGCTCAGATTCCGAACGTGAAAACTCACCGCGCCGTGACGTCGTGGATCGTGGCGGCGCTCGTCGTCGCCGTTGCGCACGTCGGCTGCGGAACGCCCGACGACCCCGGTGCTCCCGCCGCGCCCGACGGCGGCGTGCTCGCGGACGGCACCGCCGAGTGTTTCGGGCTCGCCGACGGCACGCCGTGCGCGAGCAACGCGAAGCTCTGCGTGCGCGGTGTCTGCTCCGATCCTTCGTGCGGCGACGGCATCGTCAGCGCGCCCGAGGAATGCGATCGCGGCCCGCTCAACGGCCCGGGGTCGGGATGCGAGTCCACGACCTGCAGGTTCACCTGCATGTCGACCGACCCCGCGCGCAACTGCGAGACAGTCGACTCGTGCGCGACGAGCGGCTCGTGCGACGACACCACGCACACGTGCACGGTGGGCGGCGCGAAGCCCACCGGCGCGAGCTGCGGTCCGTCGAAGTACTGCAAGGGCGCAGACTGCGTCGACGCGCTCTGCGGAGATGCCGTCGTCACCACCCCCGAGGCGTGTGACAACGGAAACGCGAACGGTCCGGGAACGGGCTGCGAATCGACGTGCAAGCTCTCGTGCGTGACGCCCGCGTCCGACTGTGCGCCAACGCCGTGCAACGTCGCGACGTGCACGGCCGATCATCGCTGCGCGACCGCGCCCGATGCGACGAAGGACGGCCAGGCTTGCGGCGCGGGCCTCTTGTGCAAAGCAGGCGCGTGCATCGCGCCCGGCGCGACGTGCGGAAACGGCATCCTCGAAGGCGGCGAGGACTGCGATCTCGGTGCCGGCAACGGTCCAGGCACCGGCTGCGAGACGATCTGCAAGTTCTCGTGCACCGGCGTCGGAACGAAGGGCTCGTGCGTCGACATGAACGCGTGCCACGACGCGCCGACGTGCACCGCGGTCTCCGTCGGAGGCAAGGCTGCACAGAAGTGCGTGAACGGCGGCGGCAAGGCCGACGGCGTGACCTGCGGTGCGGGCAGCATCTGCATCGCCGCCGTGTGCAAGCCCTCGGTGTGCGGCGACGGCTTCCGCGATCCCGCGCTCAACGAGGAGTGCGACGACGGCAACCTGACGAAGCTCGACGCGTGCGACAGCTCCTGCAAATTCGAGCAGAACCAGCGCGTGATCGGCATGAAGATGCAGTTCGGCACCGACGCCTACTGCACGGTCAACGCGCTCGGCAGCGCCATCGCCAACGCCGCACGCTCTTCGTTCCAGACCAACATCGACGACGGAATCAAGGACGGCTCGGTCTCCGCGCTCTTCACCATGAGCGGTGACCTCACGGGCGCCGCGGGCGCGGTCACCGTCGGCAACCTCTCGGGCACGCCGCCCAGCAACGCCGCGCCGTACAACGGAACG
>JAYTZB010000999.1:0-1930 GCA_043742085.1 Polyangiaceae bacterium | reverse complement strand
TGGAACTCCTTCATGCCCGGCTTGGTCGCGCCCATCGCGCGGATGTGCGCCTCGGCGGTGATGTCGGCGGCCTTCCGCATCGACGCGAGATCTTCCTTCGACTTGAAAAGGCGCATCTCGTGGAGGATGGTGCCCGGGTCGATGATCTCGACGGGCCACGTGAAGCCGAGCTTCGCGCGGGCGCGGGTCTTGTCGATGGCCTCGAGGACCTTGTCGTCCATCGCGCGGTTCACGCCGAGGCGGTAGTAGAGGCGCTTCTTGCTCTGGAAGAGCTTCGGCAGCTCGTCGGCGAGCTTGTCGATGGTGAACGCCTCGTCGGCGCCGAAGTGCTCCTTCGCGCCGTCGACGCCGAAGCGCGGACCGTCCCAGATCTCGCGATCCGGATCGCGAGGCCGCACGAACATCGTCGAGCGATACGCGGTCGCGCTCGACGCATTCGCGCCCTTCGCTGCCGACGTGACGGGCGCCGTCGCGTCCATGACGAGCACCGTCGAGGGCTCGTTGAAACCGGTCAGGTAGAAGAGGTCCGAGTCCTGTCGATAGTCGTGCTCGACGTCGTTGTTGCGCGTGAACACCGGCGCCGCCGGGAACAGGCACACGGCGTCGCGCGCGTCAGGATCACCCCCTCGCGCGGCGACCGTTTCGAGGAAGGTACGACGACGCTTCGCAAAGAGCTCGCTGTGGCACGTGCACATGGCATCCATTCCTTGCCACGGCCCCACGCGCGCGACAACTCGCGTCGGCCGTGCAACGCGTGGGAATCGGGCGCGTCGCCCCAAATTCGACGCAAAATATCGCTGCCGTGACGGTCGCGGTCACTCGATCAACGGCAGCGTGTCGAAGGGCCCGCGCGCCTGCGGCAGCTCTTCCACCGCGCCGAGGATCTGGAGCAGCGCGGTCGACGTCCCCGCATGGAGGATGCGTGCGATGCACGCGCGCGGAGCGACGACCTCGGAGCCGGCGGCGTGCCGGATGAGGACGGTGGTGTCGACCCACGGCAGGTACTCGCCCATCTCGAACGCAATGTGGAGTCGCCCGCCGTCCGACTCACGCACGCGCGCGAGGGCGCGAACCGAGTCTGTGAGGACCTCGACGAGATCGCCGGTGGCGAACGCGTAGAGCGCCGCGCTCGGGGCGGACGTCGGGCTGGGCGGGCTCGATGCGCTCGTCAACACGACCAGGTGGTAGCTCGATGTTGCGTACGGAGCAACACCGGTTGCGCACGATTTCGCGCAAGTCACTCCAGGAGCGAGAACACGACGAACAGGCCGCCGAGGATCACGAGCCCCGCGAGAGCGAGCAAGAGGAGGCCGGACGCCTTGCCGATGGTGGGCCCGGTCTTCTTCCACGCCTTCCGCGACGGGCTGCCCCTGGGCAGCGCGCCGGAGGAACCAGCCGAGGTGGTCGTCGTCGACGTCGTCGACGTGGACGGTGAGTGAGGCGCGGGCGCCGGCGGCGCGGTTCCCATCTCGAACGGGGCGAGCTTTCGCGTCGGCTGCGCCGAGAACGGCACGGCATCGCTGCCCGGGGGCGGCTGCGACGGCGGCGCGCTCGCGCGCTGCGAGACCGGTGGCGACGCGGGGGTCGCGCCAGCAAGGCCCGCCTTGACGCGGCTGCGCGGCGGCGGAGTCATCGGTGCGCTTGCCTGTGCTCCGGGCGCCGCGCGGCGGATGGCCTCGGGCAGATCGAGCGACAGCACCGTCGCTCCGACGCGGAGCATGCGCGGGCGCGCCCACTCCACCGTTGCGCCCGTGTAGACGGCCGCGCGACCCAGCCACGAGCCGCGGGTCGATCCGAGATCGTGCACGTAGATCGAGTAGCCCTGCCGCTTGATCTTCACGTGCTCGCGCGAGACCTCGCGATCGTCGAGGACGAGATCGCACTTCGGTCCGCGTCCGATGACGTACTCGCGGCCTTCGTCGGTCAGCAC
>JAYTZB010000998.1:0-2387 GCA_043742085.1 Polyangiaceae bacterium | reverse complement strand
ACGCTGCGCGCGTCGGGCAACGGATGCCCCGCCCGCATCGTCTCGACGCGCTCACCGACTCCGGCGCGCTCTGCTGCTGCATGCAGCGACGCGACGTCGGTGCCATCCGGCGCCACCACGACGCAGCGCGCGACGGCATCGCCGAGGAAGTCGAGCGCGCCTGCGGCCATCGCCGGCGCTGCCTTGCCGATCGCAATCACGTGAACGGCGGATCCCGACCGTGACCGTGACCGCCACCGCCACCGACGCAACGAAGCGGTCACGCGTGCGGCGGGATCGAGCTCCCGCAGCGTCCGGGCGAATGCGCGCTCGATGGCTCCGCGATTCATTGCGCGCGGCAGCTCATCGCGGGGCGCGGTCGCCGAGATCGACGATGTGCGCACCGAACACCTGCTGCCAAGCCACGGTAACGAGCAGGTAGAGCGCTCGATCGCTCGGCCCGTCGATGGTCCGACCACCGAGGGCCGAGTCACTCCAGCGCGCTCCGCCGTGCAGGCCGATGACCGGACCGGTCGCGTGCGGCAACACCGGGATCTGCACGCCGATGCCGGCCTGGAGGCCCGGCTTGCTACCGAAGCTCCTCCCCTCCGGCTGCGCGAACACGGCGCCGAGCTCGAGGCCGAAGGAGTCGATGGTCATGTCGACGTAGGGATTGCCGGTCTCGAGGCCCTGGAGCCAGCGCACCAGGAAGAGCGGACGCAGCTCGAGGCCGGTGGCGAACGCGCGTCGGGGCTCGCTCGAGCTCCCCAACAGAGGGCCGTCCTCGTAGGTGACGAAGGCGCCGGCGGTCCAGAGATAGCGGAGGCGGAGATCGGCGGCGGCGCGTGGTCCGCGAGCGCCGAACGTCGCGCCGACGCCGACCGAGGCCGAGACGTCCCCGTCGATGCGGCCGTCGCTCGTGTCCGGGCCCCCGGCCGCCCGAACCGGGTAACCCACCGTGACGACCAGCGCGACGAGCCCCATTCCGAGAAGCATGCAACCTGCACGCACGTGACGAAACCGTGCCATTTCAGGTGCCGAGTGCCTTCGTGATCTCTTCCCGGAGCTCGGGCGCCACGATCAGCCGTACCCGCGACATCACCTGACCGGCGAGGCGCGCGAGCAGGAACGAGACATCGCTGAGCGGACGCGCGGGGCCCTTCGCATAGACCACCATCAGCGGCTCGGCCTCGCCGCCGAACGGCGTGTCACTGGCCACGTCGAGCGCGACGTAGAGGTCCGGATCCATGCCGCGCGAGACCGCGATCTCGCGCGCCACGGCAAGAGCGTGCTCGCGACCGTCCGGCAGCGCGTTCTCGCCGAAGAGCTCGTACGTCTTGAAGAGACTACGGACGCGCACGCGCTTGCAGAGGTCGGCGAGGCCGGGGTCCTTCGCCGACTCCCACTCGTGCATGGCGACCGCAAGCACACTGTCATCGAGGTCGAGATAGTCGTTCAGCGTTGGCGCCGCGCCGTGCGCGGAGAGCTCGATGCCACGCGGCGTGCCGGGCAGGCGCTGCCCGTCGGCGATGAGCGTGCCCGCACGACGCAGCACGGTGCGGATCATCCACTCTGCCGAGCGTGTCGCCTTGTGGAGATAGACCTGCTGGAACATGAAGAGGCGCGCCAGGATGAACGCCTCGATGGCGGGGAGCCCCTTCGCGCCGTCGATGGCGAGCCCGGGTGCTTGCGCCATGCCCGACGGTGACGACGCGGGCGCCTGTCCGGCCCCTGCGAGCGCCGCCGGCGCCGTGGAGCGCCGCGCGTCGAAGGGCTGGAAACGAAGGCTGCGGAAGAGCCAGTCGAGATCGAAGACGCCGTAGCGGACGCCGGTGGAGTGCGCGTCGCGAAGGAGGTAGTCGCAGCGATCGACGTCGAGCGTGCCGCTCACGGCGCGCGCCAGGTACGGCAGCGGATGCTCGCCGCGCACGAGCGCAGCGACACGCTCCGGCATGTGCGGATCGATGCCGACGAGGACCTGGTGAACGCCCGTCGACGGGTCGAGGATGATGCGCTCGGTCCACTCCTCGTGGTGAGAGGTGCCGGGGATGGCATCCTCGAAGAGATGCGAGAGCGGACCGTGACCGACGTCGTGGAGGAAGGCGGCGGCGAGCGCGTCCTGCGCGCGCTCGCTCGTGACCTGCTGCCAGAACGGAAGCTCACCGTGGATCTGGCGCAGGCGCGCGAGCAGCTTCTTCATGACGAAGGCTGCGCCGATGGCGTGCGCGAAACGCGTGTGCTCCGCGCCGGGGAACGCGACGTTCGCGACGCCGAGCTGCCGGATGCGACGAAGCCGCTGCACCTCCGGCGTGTCCATGAGGCGAGTGATGACCATCTCCTCGTCGGCCTCGAACGAGACGAGCCCGTGCACGGCATCGCGCAGGATCACGACTTCACCTCCGCGATCG
>JAYTZB010000997.1:0-5430 GCA_043742085.1 Polyangiaceae bacterium | reverse complement strand
TCGACGGGACCACGTCGTCGAGGATCAGCAGCGCGATGTCGTTACCGCAGATGTGCTTGTCGGTCGGCAGCGAGACGGAGCCGACGGTGTGCCAGCCCGCGCCGGTGGTGCTGCCGCCCATGGTCGGCATGCTCGGGTTGGTGGTGATGCGCATCGGCCCGTTGGACGCCCCGAAGCTCGGGCCAACGCCGCCGTTCAACGTGCAGTCGATGATCTTCGGTGACTGATCGACGCAGTGTCGTGCCGTCGCCACCACGTTGGGCAGGATGAGCGCGCCGGAGCAGTACTCCTGGCAGCCAGCTCCGCCGGGATTGATGCACACGCCGACTGCGAACGGGTGCGCGGTCCCGTCCGCCGTGCCGCCCTGGATCGCCTGTGACGTGGACGCCGCCGGCGTCGTGTCGCCAGCCGAAGCCGGCGAGGAGTGCGAAGGCGACTGCGAGCAGCCGACGACGATGCTGACGAACGAGACCGCTGAAACGACGCCGAGCTGAGCCAACCGCATGGACGCCAGAGTGTACGGGGGCCCCGGGCAAGAGCAACCCGGGTCCATGCACCTTCACGACCCTTGCGCGGAATTTGGCCCGATCCGAGGCTTTCTAGTCTCCTTGTGCTCGCCGCGCGTTCTTTCGCGCCCGGTGGCCCTCGAGGAGGCGAAACGTGATGAGGACTGCTCTGTCGATTGCGGTTGGTATGGCTCTGGCGCTCGCTGCGCCGGCGGCTTTTGCGCAGGACACCACGACGGGGACCGTAGGCGGTACGGCTACGGCCGACGGGACGCTCCCGCCTCCGAAGGTCGTCACGAAGACCGTCGAGACCACCACGGTGGCGCCGGCAAAGAAGGTGGACGCCGAAGACGAGGTCTCGGACCACGAGAAGGTCGTCGGTCACATCGGCGTCGGTTACCTCGGGTTCACCACGCTGCCGCTGTCGGGCGGCAACGGAATTCCGACCACGGTCGCCGCGCCGATCATCGGCGTGCGCTACTGGATCGCCGAGAAGATCGGCCTCGATCTCGGCGTCGGCTTCGGTCTCACGACCGGCTCGACGGAGGTCGTGGGCGGCGGTCAGACCACCACCACCGATGCGCCGAGCGTCTTCGGCACCGCGGTTCACGCCGGCGTGCCGCTCGTCTTCGCCCATCAGAAGCACTACAAGTTCCTGCTCGTCCCCGAGCTGAACGTCGGCTTCGCCAAGGCGACCTTCACGCCCAACGTCCCACCGGGTGCGCCTGCGCAGCCGGACGTCAGCCACAGCGGCTTCCACCTCGACGTCGGCGCGCGCATCGGCGCCGAGATCCACTTCGGATTCATCGGCATCCCCTCGCTCGCGCTCCAGGCGACGGTGGGAGCGTTCATCCGGCGCGACGCGGTCAAGACGTCGTCCGACCCGAACGGCGGCACGGTGTCCTCGTCGACGGGCGTGACGTCCTTCGGGACCAGCGTTCAGAGCGATCCGTGGGCGCTCTTCGCCAACAACATCTCCGCCATCTACTACCTCCCGTGAACGTGCCCGTCTCGCGCGAGCTGGGCTTCGCGGCTAGGATCAAGGTGAGGTCGACATGAGCACTCAGAACGCCAAGTTCGTCGTCATCGCGTCGTTGCTCGGCGCGGCGGCCATCGTCGCGTGTGGCAGCGGCAGCGGGCCGGTCATCGAGCTCGGCTCGCCCTACGAGAATCACCCCGGCGATTTCGCGAAGCCGGGCGTTTCGAACCAGGATCCCCCGCCCACCAACACCCTGGCGACGGCCGCCGCCGACCCGGCGAACGGCGGCGGTAAGGGCAAGGACGGCGGAAGCACGAGCGGCGACAACACGAGCGGCGGCACCAGCGGGACCACCACGAGCGGTGGCACGAGCGGGACCACCACGAGTGGCGGCACCAGCGGCACGACGGGCGGCTGCCCGCCGTGCGACGGCACCTTCTCGTGCGACATCACCGTCACCGGAGGGATGACGCAGAAGATGACGGTGCCGCTCGCAACGAAGAACGGCGCGTGCGTTCTCTCGAGCACCAGCAGCGAGGTCACCTTCGCGTGCGGCGGTGCGCTCACCAGCCAGGGGTCGAACGTCGGCACCTGGGCGAACTGCAAGGCGGTGTCCGGCGGGACGCCTCCGACCACCCCCGACGGCGGCTAGGGAGCGAGCTCGACGCGGACGTCGGCGGGGATGAGCCCTGCCGCGCGTCCGCGCGCGAACAGCTCGTCGAGCGCCTTCCGCACGTCGGCGGGCGCATCGAGCGTGTCCGCGTTCGCGTACATGGTCAGGTAGCGATCGAGCGAGGCCGCATCGAGGCCGACGTCGGCGCGCGTCTCCGCAGCGAGGAGCGCGCGCGCGACCTCGTCCTTGTGCTCGAGCGCCCAGCGGATCGACGTGCGGCAGATGCGCGAGACCTTGGCGACGAGCTCGGGCCCGAGATCGCGACGTATGGCGTTGCCTCCGAGCGGCAGCGGGAGCCCCGACGTCGCGTCGCGCCATGCCTCGCCGATGTCGACCACCTTCTTCGTGCCTTCGCGCTCGTAGAAGAGGCGGCCCTCGTGGATGAGGAGCGCAGCCTCGACCTCGCCGGCGCGCAGCACCTCGAACGAGCGCGCATACGGCGCGATGGGAACGACCACCGGCTCGAACGCAGGGAGCAGGAGCTTCAGCACGAGATACGCGGTGGTCCGGAGGCCGGGCACGCCGATCTTCTTGCCGGCGAGCGACGCGAGCGTGCGGTCCTCGAGCGCCACGACGACGGGACCGTAGCCGCGTCCCACCGACATGCCGTGCGGCAGGAGCAGGTATTTCTCCGCGACGCGTGCGTACTGCGCGATCGAGACGGCAATGACGTCGGCGTCCTCGCGCGACGTCGTCGCGCCAGCCTCTCCCTCGGCGCGCGTGTTGAGCGTCTCGGTGTCGGCGCGATCGGCGACGAAGGTGAGCCCCTCGCTGTCGACCTTGCCGTTCAGGAGCGCCCAGAACATGAAGATGTCGTCGCTGTCGGGCGAGAAGGAGAGCCGGATCGGCCGCTGCGTATCCGCGCTGGTCACTGGAGCAAGGGCCATGGTGGTCGGGAATTTGGACCGATCCGTGCGGAATTCAAGCCTCCCGTTCGCGGCAGCGCCGGCTTTTACGAGGTGGTAGTGTCGCCGGCCCATGCGCATCGCGGTTCTCGAGAAGGACGGCCGGAGATCTTGGTACGCGCTCGAGGGCGAGCGCGCGCGCCGCTTCACGTCGTCGCCGTTCGAGGGCGGCACGGTGGAGAGCGCACTCGTCGCGTGGACGGAAGCCGAGCTGCGTGCGCCGGTCCGACCTTCGAAGATCGTGTGCATCGGCCGCAACTATGCGGCGCACGCGAAGGAGCTCGGCAACGAGGTGCCCGCCGAGCCGCTCATGTTCTTCAAGCCGCCGTCGTCGATCATCGGACCGGGCGAGACGGTGATCCTCCGCGCCGAGAGCGACAAGGTGGAGCACGAGGGTGAGCTCGCGGTGGTGATCGGCAAGCGCGCGTCGCGCGTGACGCGCGAAGAGGCGCTCTCCTACGTGCTCGGCTACACGTGCGCGAACGACGTCACGGCGCGCGATCTCCAGAAGAAGGACGGCCAGTGGTCGCGCGCCAAGGGCTTCGACACGTTCTGCCCGATCGGTCCGTGGATCGAGACTGATCTCGATGCGTCCGACCTCTCCATCACGTGCACCGTGGACGGGCAGGTCCGGCAGAACGGGCGCACGTCGCAGATGATGTTCGACGTGCCCGCGCTCGTCGCGTACGTGAGCCGCGCGTTCACGCTCGAGGCCGGTGACGTCATCCTCACCGGAACGCCGGAGGGGGTCGGTCCGCTCGCGCCCGGGAACAAGGTCACCGTGTCGATCGAGAAGATCGGCGAGCTGACGGTGAGCGTCGCGCCGCCAGCGCCGTCCGCGTGAAGCGTCTCGCCTCGAAGATCGTGATCGTCGCGGTCCTCATCGCGATGGCGCTCGTCGGCAACGCCGTCGTGAAGCGAGCGATGCGCAGCGGCCCCGGCGGCGCGCCGCCCGCGTCCGCCGACGACATGCCCTGCGGCGAAGGATTCTTCCGTCGCGGCGCGCGCTGCTGTCCGACGCCGGAGCCCCTCGCGAAGCTCGGCGACGGTCTCTGCGCGGTGGTCCTCGGCGCGATCACGCCGGCCTCCTCGCCGACGGCCCCGCTGCCCTCGTGCCCGGCGCCGCTCGTGGCGACCGAGCGCGGCTGCGATACCCCCGAGCGAAGCGTGGTGCGCATCCCGGCAACGTCCGTGCTCATCGGCCCGTCGGACTGGGAAGCGGAGGGCCGCGTGAAGCCGCGCACCGTGAAGGCTGGCCCCTTCGACATCGATCGCTTCGAGGTGTCGATCGGTCGCGTTCGCTGTCCGACGTGCCCGCCCGACGTCGTGACGAGGCTCGGCGGCCGCGATGTCGGACGCGCCGCGTCGTATGTCACGCTCGACGAGGCACGCGTCATCTGCCGAGCGCACGGCGGACGACTTCCCACCGAGGACGAGTGGATCGTCGCGGCGGCGGGCGACAAGCCGCGTCGCTATCCGTGGGGAGATACCGGCGCCGTCTGCCGGCGCGCTGCCTGGGGCCTGACGCGCGGGCCATGCGCGAATGGCGCGACCGGACCGGACACGGCGGGCGCGCATCCCGACGGCGCGACGCCGCTCGGCATCCACGATCTCGCGGGAAACGTCGCGGAGTGGGTCGAGACGGCGACGCCTTGCGATGCCGATGCGGGCCGCTGCCTGGGGGTCGTCCGGGGAGGCTCTTACGACACCGACCTCGCGACCGAGCTGCGTACGTGGGTTCGCCGTGAGGTCCGGACGAGCTCGATGGAGGCGACCATCGGATTCCGCTGCGCGTACGACGTTCCCACGCCGTAGACTCGCTTCCCCCATGACGTGCGCCGTTCTTTCCATCGGCACGGAGCTCACCCGCGGCGAGCTCGTGAACTCGAACGCCGCGTGGCTCTCCGCCGGCCTCACCGACCTCGGCTTCGAGGTCGTCGAGCACGACGTCGTCGACGACGATCGCGGACGCATCATCCAGGCGCTGGAGCGCCTCGCGTCGTTCGCGCAGGTCATCGTGTGCACGGGTGGCCTCGGCCCGACCACCGACGATCTCACCACCGCGTCGGTGGCCGCTGCGCTCGGCGTGCCCGTCGTTCGCGACGAGGGCTCGCTCGATCACATCCGCCGTCGCTTCGAGCGGCTCGGGCGACCGATGTCCGACTCCAACGCGAAACAGGCCGATTTTCCCGAGGGCGCGAACATCCTCGCGAATCCCATCGGCACGGCGGCTGGCTTCGAGGTCGCGTTCCGCGGCGCCCGCGCGTTCTTCATGCCGGGCGTCCCGCACGAGATGAAGCGCATGTTCGACGAGCAGGTGATCCCGCGCATCCGCGACATCGCTCCCAACGACAGCCATCAGATCCG
>JAYTZB010000996.1:0-4882 GCA_043742085.1 Polyangiaceae bacterium | reverse complement strand
TACCCCGGCACCGCTACAGTGTGAGCGGAATCGTCCAATCGTGCAATACTCCTACCTATTTTGGCCAGGGATCACATGGCCCCCTTCACTGTCAGCGGATCTCTGTCAAGCTGCACTGGAATGGCGCTGCGGAAGAAACCCGCTGGAATTCCAAGCGCGGTGGATTTCCAGGACTGACGGTCCTGCTGACGGGCCCACTTCCCCGACGGAGACGACGAACATGACGGACGTGCAGACCACCGGTGACGCGAAGCCCATGGACCCGGCGACCCAGCTGCCCTCGGTGAAGATCCTCATCGTCGACGACGATCGCGCCATCTGCGACTACATGCAGACGCTGCTCGAGCGTGACGGCTACGGCGTCAAGACGATGAGCGACCCGACGACCATCGACGACGAGGTCAAGAACGGCGGCTATCACCTCATCATCCTCGATCTCATGATGCCCAAGCTCGACGGCATCGAGGCGCTCAAGAAGATCCGCAAGATCGACACCGACGTCGCGGTCGTCATCTTCACCGGGTACCCGAACCTCGAGACCGCGGTGGCGTCGATGAAGCTCGACGCCGTCGACTACCTCAAGAAGCCGTTCAACGTGGACGAGTTCCGCGAGGTCCTCGACCGCGTCATGCGCAAGAAGGGCCTCGCGCGCACGCCCGAGGAGAAGCTCCACAAGGTCATCGGCGACACCATCCGCAACCTCCGCAAGGAGAAGGATCTCACGCTGAAGCAGATGTCCCGCCGCACGAACCTCAGCGTGTCGCTGCTCTCGCAGATCGAGCGCGCCGAATCGAGCGCGTCCATCTCGTCGCTCTACAAGATCGCGACCGCCCTCGACGCCCGCATCCAGGATCTCTTCGGCGAGTACTGAGTCGAGCACTGACCGTCGCATCCGCGTCTCGATGGGGGGGTGCGGTGACCCATGGGCCTGGGTGCGCGTGCTAGCCTGCGCGCGCCCATGCGGTCGCCCTTCCTTCGCACGTGTTCCCTCTTTGCAGTCGTCGGTTGCGCGGTCTTCGCGCTCCGCACCCACGAGGCGCGCGCCGCATGGCCGCCCGCTCCCGGCGCGGACATGAAGGATCCGAGCAACTGGCCGAACGACTATCACCAGCGGTGGAATTACCTCTCGTACTTCCCGGCGCGCGACACCTCCGCGCCCCTCAACCCCTTCGACGTCAAGCTCGGCGCCGCTGGCATGAGCATCGACAAGGCGTGGACGTACACGATCGGCCGCGATGACGTGCACATCGCCATCATCGACTCCGGCATCCAGTGGGACAACGCCGACCTCGTCAACAAGGTCGCTCTCAATGCCGTCGAGCTGAAGGGCACGAAGCGCCCGAAGACCGCGGCGGGCGCAGACTGCGGCGGCGCCGGTGCGCTCGCGGGCTACGACTGCAACGCGGACGGCGTGTTCGACGTGTCCGACTACCGCGACGACCCGCGCATCGCGCCCACCGTCGTCGGCGAGAAGTGCTTCAGCGACGGCAACCGCACCATGATGGGCGCTGACCGCATCAAGGGCGACGTCAACCGCAACTGCATCCTCGATCCGGGCGACCTCATCGCGATGTTCTCCGACGGCGTCGACGACGACGCGAACGGCTACACGGACGACATCGCGGGCTGGGACTTCTTCAAGAACGACAACGATCCTTACGACGACACGCGCTACGGACACGGCACCGGCGAGGCCATCGACAGCAGCGCGGAGGCCAACAACAAGGACGGCGAGCCGGGTGTCTGCCCCAAGTGCCGCTTCATCCCGCTGCGCGTCGGTAACAGCTTCATCGCCGACTCGAACGACTTCGCGAAGGCGGTCATCTACGGCGCCGACCAGGGCGTGAAGGTCGTGCAAGAGGCGCTCGGCACCATCAACCGCACTGCGTTCGCATCGGCAGCCATCGACTACGCGTACTCGAAGGGCGCGATCGTGATGGCCAGCATGGCGGACGAGAACTCGCGCCATCACAACGCGCCGGCGACGTCGAACCACGTCCTGACGGTGCACTCGATCCGCTACGACGAGCAGAAGACCGAGCAGGCGACCACGTTCGTCGCCTTCGACACGTGCTCGAACTACGGCGGGCACCTCTCCCTCAGCATCAGCGCGACGAGCTGCTCCAGCGAGGCGACGGGCCGGAGCTCCGGCATCGCCGGCCTCATGTTCTCGATGGCTGCGAACGAGGGCATCACGCTCAGCGCCGAGGAGGCGATGCAGCTCTTCAAGTTCAACGCCGACGACATCGACGTCGCGGAGTCGCGCGGCCCCGACTCCCCGTTCTACTTCTCGCAGCCCGGCTTCGATCAGCGGTTCGGCTACGGCCGCGCCAACGCCGCGCGCATGATGCAGGCCATCAAGGACAAGCAGATCCCGCCCGAGGTCGACATCGTCTCGCCGGAGTGGTTCTCGCCCATCCAGGCCGATCGCACCAACGGACCGATCGCCATCATGGGTCGCGTTGCCGCCGCCCGCGCCAAGGCCTACGACCTCAAGGTGCAGTGGGCGCCCGGCGTGCAGCCGGAAGATGCAGACTACAAGGACATCGTTCCGCCGCTCACCAATGTGCCGGGCGCGACCATCACCGGCGGCGCCAACCCGTTGGCGCAGCTCGATCCGCGCGAGATCGACACCGCGCACATGGCCGATCCCGACTCGCCGCTCGGCGAGAACGCGCGCACCATCTCCATCCGCGTGCAGGCCGTCGCCCACTACGACAACGGCGACGTCCGCGGCGAGGCCCGTCGTGTCGTCTCCATCACGAACGAGAAGAACGGCGTCGATCGCGATCTCCTCCCCGGCTTCCCGATGAACCTCGGCGCGTCGGTCGAGGCGAGCCCCAAGCTCGCCGACATCGACGGTGACGGCATCCGCGAGATCATCGCGCCCGATTCGTCCGGCAAGGTCCACGTCCTCACCATGCGCAGCGGCGCACCGACCGAGGTGACGGGCTTCCCCTATCGCACGCGGCGCATCGACGGCCTCAACACCGACCTGTCGAGCGAGCCCACCATCCCCAGCTACCTCTCGGGGCCTGCATACAAGGCCGGCGCGACCGGCGGCGTCGATCCCGATCTCGCGCGCGAGGCCCTCGTTTCGGCGCCCGCCATCGGCGACCTCGACGGCGACGGCAAGGTGGAGATCGTCTTCGCGACGTGGTCGGGCACCATCTACGCGATCGACGCGAAGGGTCAGGACCTGCCGGGCTGGCCGAAGCGCCTGCCGCTCGTTCCTTCGTGCCCGCTCGATCCCACCAAGCCCGCGCCGAAGCCGTGCATGGACACCGGACACGACTTCGCACGCGGCACGTACGGCGCGCCGGTGCTGATCGACATGAACAAGGACGGCCGTCCCGAGATCGTGATCGGCGCGTTCGACGGGAACATCTGGGTCTTCAAGGCCGATGCCACCGTGCTCGACGGCTTCCCGGTCGCGCTCGTGGCGAGGTCGACGACGTCGCCGGGCCCGAGCCGCATCATGTCGACGCCGACCGTCGCCGACCTCAACGGCGACGGCATCCCCGAGATCATGTCCGGATCGAACCAGCAGGTCGGCGGCGGCGGCGCAGCGGGTCAAGCGTTCGCGGTCGACGGTCGAGGCAACGCCGCGCCGGGCGGTCCATACCTGCCGAACTGGCCGTTCACGGTGACGAGCCTGAAGCTGTTCCCGGTCGTCGCCGAGGGCATCGTCGCGTCGCAGGCGGCGGCGGACTTCGACGGCGATGGTGTCGCGGACGTCCTCGTACAGGGCAACGGCTCGCGGCCGCTCGTCGTGAAGGCGGACCCCGGCGTGCAGGTGAAGCTCGACGATCCGCCGAATCGCCTTCCGCTGCGCGTCGACCAGGCGGGCGCGGTCGACAACGGCTTCGAGGCGACGAGCATCTTCGGCGAGAAGACGAAGGCGCGCTCGGACGTCATGTTCCCGCTGTTCAGCCAGCCGTCGATCGGCGACATGGATCAGGACGGCGTCCCGGACGTCGTGGCATCGGGCGGCTCGCTCACGCTGGCGGGCGCGCTCGCGGGCGGCGGACGTCACGCCGATCCGGGGCAGCAGCTCCTCGCGTTCTGGAGCGGCAAGACGGGCAAGATGCTCCCGGGCTCGCCGGTGGTCATCGAGGACTTCACGTTCCTCGTGAACCACACGATCGCGGACGTGAGCGGCGACGACTACCCCGAGGCGATCACGGGCACGGGCGGCTACTTCCTGCATGCGGCCGATGCGTGCGGCCGCGAGGCGGCGGGCTTTCCCAAGTTCACGAACGGCTGGATCGCGGCGGCGGCCGCGGTCGGCGATGTCGACGGTGACTCGCAGAAGAGCCTCGAGGTCGTGACGGGCACGCGCGACGGCTGGCTGTTCGCGTGGCACACGCTCGGGAAGGCGACGGGCCCGATCGAGTGGGAGTCGTTCCATCACGACAACGCGAACACCGGCAACTACGCCACGAAGCTCGAGCAGGGTCGCGTGCAGCGCGCGAGCGTCCCGATCGACTGCAGCGAACCGGTGGTCCCGACGCAGGACAAGTTCGACGCGGGCGGATGCGGCTGCCGCACGACGGGCTCGTCGTCGACAGGCGGCGCGACCGGCGCGGGCCTCGTGCTGGGTCTCGGCGCCCTCGCGGTGGCGATGGCGCGTCGGCGTCGTCGCGCAGGCGCGGCCGCCGGCGCCGATTCCTGAGTCGGCATACGCGCTTGCCAGACCAGCGGTTTTGGATATAGTGCGCCGCCTCCTGCCGGGGTAGCTCAGTTGGTTAGAGCGGGCGTTTCATACGCGCTAGGTCGGGGGTTCGACTCCCTCCTCCGGCACTCTGTTTGGTCTCGTTTTTCGAGGGAATCGCGGTGTGGTTGGGGCGCACCATGGTGCTCCGCGCCTTCGACCTCGTTC
>JAYTZB010000995.1:0-4388 GCA_043742085.1 Polyangiaceae bacterium | reverse complement strand
CCGCGGACGATCACGGGCGCGGCGAGCCCTCCCTGAGGAACCCACGGCGTGAGGACGTACTTTGCGTGCTTGGCCTGGATCTCTGCGGTGACGCTCATGGGCGCCATCCTAGATCAAACACGCGTGCGAGGTGAGGCGCTACGGTGTCGTGACCAGCACGTCGTCGAAGTCGACGGTGCGTGCCTGACCGGCGCTCTCCGCGTTGTTGACGCCGGCACTGACGAAGGGGGTCGACGCGTAAGGCGACGCGCCGATCGCGCCGTCGTAAGCGGTCGCGCCGTCGAACGTCACGAGGAGGTGCGCTTCAGTGGCCTTCGGAAACGTCAGCTGCACGGTCACGTGCACCCACGTCCCGATGGCCGCCTGGACGCCGAGCGGGAAATCCGTGCTCAGGCTAGGCCCGCCGCTGACGAGGGGGTCGCCGTACTCATGGAGGTGCACGGCGCCCTCGTTCTCCACCCGAAACGTCACGATGTAGAACGGCGCGTGGAACCCGATCCCGCCGATGTCGATGACGCCTCCGCCTCCGCCTCCTGCCTCTCGTAGCATGTCGAATGCCACGGTCAGCGGCTGACGCACGCTGAGCGCGACACCCATCTCGAGGTCGGCTACGGGACGCGTCGACGCCGTCGGATTGCTCCGCGTCGGGACGGTAGCCACGAGCCCCGTGCGTGAACGCCCGGCGCCCAGCGCAAGGGTGCCGCCGTTCCGCAGGTAGGTTTTCGCCCAGCCCGCGTTGAAGGCGCCGTCGTCGAAGTCGGCGCAGAACACCGCGCTTGGGTAGTCCGCGCAACGGAACGGTGGCGTCGTCGTCTCACCGTCGCCGCTGTCCGTGCGCGGGGCGGCGTCGGTTCCAGCCTCGGGCGGGGTCGTCGCCGCGTCGGTACCGCCCTCGACCACGAACGTGTCACCGACTGCGCCGCTCGAGAAGCCGTCGAGCGACGTCGTCAGCGAGCAAGCCGCAGCGACGCCCGCGAGCAGCGCCGCGACGGCAACGGAGAGGGGGAGCGAGATGCGGTGGGGACGCGCGCGCAAGAACGACCGGGGTTCCGTCTTCCAGCCTAGCAGAGCGTATCTTCCGAGCGTCGCCCGCCCGCGATACCCTCCGCGCCATGGCCAAGCACCTCCTCGCGATCGATCAGGGCACCACCGGCTCCACGGCCATCGTCGTCACGCTGGAAGGCGAGACGCTCGGCAAGAAGAGCGTCGAGTTTGCCCAGCACTTCCCGCAGCCGGGCTGGGTCGAGCACGATCCCGAGCAGATCTGGACGAGCGTCGGAGCGTCGGTCGGGGGAGCCATCGCCGAGGCCGGCATCGACGCCGCCGACATCGCCGCCATCGGCATCACCAACCAGCGCGAGACCACGCTGCTGTGGGATCGCGCGTCGGGCAAGCCCATCTTCAACGCCATCGTGTGGCAGGACCGACGCACCGCGGCCGAGTGCGATCGTCTGAAGGCGACCGGCGCGGAGGCGCTCGTGCGCGATCGCACCGGCCTCGTGATCGACGCGTATTTCTCGGGCACGAAGATCGCGTGGATCCTCGATCACGAGAAGGGCGCACGTGCGCGCGCCGAGAAGGGCGAGCTCGCGTTCGGCACCATCGACACGTTCGTCGTGCATCGCCTCACGAGCGGCGCGGTGCACGCCACCGACGTGACCAACGCCTCGCGCACGCTGCTGATGGACCTCGCGAAGCTCGCGTGGGACGACGAGATGCTCGCGATGTTCAAGGTGCCGCGCGCCGTGCTTCCGAAGATCGTGCCGAGCGCCGGCCTCATCGGGACCACGAAGGGCGCCGGCTTCCTGCCCGATGGCATCCCGATCACCGGCATCGCCGGCGATCAACAGGCCGCGCTGTTCGGGCAAGCGTGCTTCGCCGAGGGCGACGTGAAGTGCACGTACGGGACCGGCGCGTTCGCGCTCATGAACATCGGCGGAACGCCGACGAAGAGCAAGCACGGGCTCGTCACCACAGTGGCGTGGCAGATCGGCGGCAAGACCACGTACGCGCTCGAGGGCAGCGCGTTCATCGCCGGCGCCGCCGTGCAGTGGCTGCGTGACGGCCTCGGGCTCATCCGGACCGCCGCCGACATCGAGGCCCTTGCGCGCAAGGTCGAGTCTTCCGACGGCGTGGCCTTCGTGCCCGCGCTCGCGGGCCTCGGCGCGCCGTACTGGGATCAGGGAGCGCGCGGCACCATCACCGGCATCACGCGCGGAACGACGGCCGCGCACCTCGCGCGCGCCACGCTCGAGGGCATCGCGTTCGAGGTGTGGGATCTGGTCAACGCCATGACGGCGGACGCCGGGCGACCGCTCAACGTGATGAAGATCGACGGCGGCGCCTCGAGGAACGATCTCCTCGCGCAGTTCCAGGCCGACGTCGCTGCGGTCGAGGTCGTGCGTCCGATGGAGATCGAATCGACCGGCCGTGGCGCTGCGATGCTCGCGGGCGTCGGCGCGGGCCTTTCCGACCTCGGCACTGCGGCACGCATGGTGAAGCCGGACCGCAGCTTCAAACCTGCCATTTCTACGGCCGATCGCGCTGCGCATCTCCGTCGCTGGGAAGCGGCGATCGCGCGGACGCGAAGCACGAGCTGACTCCCACGATCACCGACAGCGCCGAAGGCTGCGCTTCCGTGAAGCGCGTGGCCGTGCGAACCTGTGTGTTCGCGGTAACGCTTTCCTTGCTTCGCTGTTGCTCAGTCGGCTTCTACCGTCCAGCCCACGGTAATCGTCCGATCCGTCTCGCCCGATTCGCCCGCTTAGAGTTCTGAAGGGAGAAACAAAATGACTGAGGTCCGTCATCCGACGGTCGCCGCCGGTGGCCCGCCCATCCGCGATGTGCCCGTGGATTGGGAAGCGCTCGAGGATGCGTTCGAAAACAATGCACCCGAGGTGCACAGCTACCTTCACCTGACGACCGGCGAGGTGCTCCGCGTCGTCGACGGTGTCGCCGACCCGCAAATGCATTCGCGGATCAGCTCCGACCCCAACTACCTCCGCATCGATCCCGTCTCGTCCCGCGAGCAGTACCGCTGGATGGAGCGCTTCATCCCGATGGTGGACGAGGGCGAGCTGAAGACGAAGCTCTCCCAGGCCATCGACGGCAAGGGCGCGTTCCGGCGTTTCAAGGACGTGCTCATGTCGTTCGCCGCCGATCGCGAGCGCTGGTTCACGTTCCGGAGCGAGCGGCTGCGCACGTTCATGGAAGCGTGGCTCGCGGCGCACGCCATCAAGGCCATCCCGCGTCCGACCTGGGGCGACGGGCCTCCGCCCTCTGCCGAGGAGCTGCCTCCCGACAGCCTCATGCCGCTGAGCCAGGCGAGCCTCGAGCGCCTCGGGACCGACGGCCTCGACGGGGTCGACTCGCGTGACGCGCCGAAGTCCCAGAGCGGTCGCCGCCAGCGCAACGCCGAGACGCTGCGCGTCGCGCTGAAGGAGCTCGGCGACGCGCTCGGTCCGCGCGAGCTCGATCTGCTCGTCGCGTTCGCGGAGTTCCTCAAGGCGCGTCGCGCCGCGCGGGGCTTCGCGCACCACCACGAGCACATGCTCCAGGAGCGCGAGGCCGCGCAGTCCCAGCGCGGCGCGCGCATCAGCGAGACCACGGTGAAGCTGGACGCGCTCGACCCGCTCGCGGCGCCCATTCCCGCCGACAAGGGCAGCAGCGGCTCGTTGTAACGCGGAGACTCGATGCTCTCCGCGCGCACCATCGTGATGGCACTCGCGCTCGCGCTGTTCGCCGGAACGGCGCAAGCGCAGCCGCCCTCGCCCTCGCCCTCGGCCGTCGATCGCACGGTCGATCGCGTCGCGGTTCGGTTCATCGCACCCGAGACCGGCGGAGCGGCGCGACCGCGCTTCCTCACCGAGCGCGAGATCGCGTTCTTCGCGCGCATCGAGGCGTTGATCGAGCAAGTCCCGATCGACGTCGGCGTCTACCCCGAGCGCTACGTGCGATCGGCCACGGATCGCCTCGTGGGACGCGCGATGCTCGCGAGCCTCCTCGTGCAGCGCGGCAGCGAGCCGCCGGATCTCCCCCGTCTCGCGCTCGACGCCCGCGCGGAGCTGGCGGACCGCATCGGCGGCGCGGCCGTGCTCGAGGACGCCATGCAGCGCGAGGGCATCGAGGACGCAGAGCTCATGACGTTCCTGCGCGATCAGGTGCGGGCGCTCTGGTACGTCGACAAGGCGGTCACGCCGATCATCTCGGTGACGGAGGACTCACTGCGTGAGGCCTTTCGCTCCACGCTGCACCCCTTTCGCACCCTGAAGTTCGAGGATGCGCGCGTCCGGCTGCGCCGGTGGCTGGTCGCGGAGCGAATGCGCTCAGCCGAGCTCGAGTTCTTGCAAAGCGCGCGGGCGCGCATCAAGATCGCGACCGTTCTCGTG
>JAYTZB010000994.1:0-2249 GCA_043742085.1 Polyangiaceae bacterium | reverse complement strand
CGCGGCGGAGTCCGGCGCGATCAGCGTCAGCGGTCCAGGAAAATCGATGCAGCGGGATGCCGAGTTCGCGACACGCGGACTGGATGACGTTAGGCGACTCACCATAGACGTGCACCTGCCAGTCCAGCGACGCGAGTGGCGCGAAGTTGTCGCCCCCGCCAACGTCAGGCACCCACGGTAAACGGTCGCCCCCCCGCACGTTCCCGGCCGCTCCCTTGCTGAGTGAGCTGCGCCGATAGTTGATCCAAAGCTGCGATACCGTGCGGAACATCAAGCGGCGAGCGGCCGGTACCCGCACGGCGAGTGGGGCGATCCGCGGGACGAGGTGCGTCCGCACGAACGTCGCGAATGATCCGCGCGCTGTGGCCAGCGTGAACATCCGGTCGGTCGTCGCGACCAGGCGCTGCGCGAACGCGATCCGCTCGGGCTCATAGCTCTCGAGCAGGCGCTCACTGGCGCGGCCGCGCAGCACGGCCGCCAGCTTCCACCCGAGATTGATCGCGTCGGAGATCCCGGTGTTCATCCCCTGCCCGCCAACCGGACTGTGAATATGCGCCGCGTCGCCGAGGAGGAATGCGCGCCGGTCGCGAAAGCGCGACGCGACACGATGATGGACGTGGTACGTCGAGAACCAGTTGACGCTGTCGACGCGCACACCGAGTTGCTCGAGGGCGACATGGCTGACGTCATCGAAGCGCAGGTCAGCCTCGCAGTGCGTGCCGTCGCCGCGCGCGACGCCGATCAGGCGCACCCGACTGGGGCCCTTCATCGGAAAGACAATGAGAAAGTCCGCATCGTCGAGCGCGACGTGCACCTCGCCGTTGGTCGTCGGGCCAGTGGCCTGCACATCGGCGACGTAGAAGTACTGCGAGTAAGTCGCGCCCGGGAAGCCGATCCCGAGCATCTGCCGGACGGCGGAGCGCGCACCATCGCATCCGGCGACATACTGGGCAGCGCAGCGTTCCGTGCTGCCATCGGCGTGGGTGAGCGTCGCCTCGACGCTGTCATCCCGTTGGGTGAGGCCGGCAAGTGTCATCGATCGTTCGAGACGGACGCCGAGGATCGCGAGGTGATCGATCAGCAACTGTTCGTGCGCGTCCTGCGGGAAGATCAGCACGAAGGGAAACGGGGTCATGTCGCGACCGATCGGAGTGATCGGCAGCCGCGTCGCGCGCTTTCCGCCGACCCAGAGGTTGAGCGCCTCCGCCTTCACGCCGCCGGCGATCGTCGACGCAGCGAGCTGCAGCTGGTCGTACATCTCGAGGACGCGTGCCTGTACGGCGACGGCGCGCGACGTGGTGGATCGCTCCGCGCCGCGATCGACGACGCGGATGCGAATGCCGAGGCGCGCCAGCCAGATGGCCAGCACCAGCCCGGTCGGTCCGGCACCGACGATCAGCGCCTCGGTCTCCTGCGGACGAGCGTTAGGCATGACGGGGGAGACCGTGCGCTGGGGAGTCACAAACAACGTCACGCTCAACCGCGACGGCGAACCCGGCTTCCTTGCAGTCCACTCTCCACGCTCCCCGCTCGCTTTTACGGCACGAGCGACTTCTCGTCGAGATGGCGCTTGACCCAATCGATCCACAGCCGATTGCGCTCGCGGGCATTGACGGGGTCGGAGGACGCATGCGTGCGCCCGGTGAAGCCGACAAATTCGGTCTCGACGCCGTTGTCGCGCATCGCGTGGTAGAGCGCGATCGCCTGCGTTGGCGGAACGCGGAAATCTTCCATGTTCGACATCACGAGCGTCGGCGTCCTGATGTGCGACGCGTAGGTGATCGGCGACTGTGCTTGATACGCCTTTACTCGGTCGCCGGTCCAGGGTGATCCACCAAACGAGTAGCGGATGTTGATGTTGCCGTCGCCGAGGTCGTACATCTCCTGCCAGTTCGTGACCGGAGCGCCGGCCACCGCGGCGCGCCATTCGGTCGGGTAGTTGCCGATCAGCCAGCTCGTCATGAAGCCGCCGTACGACCACCCGGTCACGGCCGTCCCGGTTTTGTCGATGTACGGACGCTCGCGCAGCATCGCGACGCCGGCCATCACGTCGCGGCCGGGTCCCGCGCCGGCATCGCCGACGATCGCCGTCTGGTAGGCATTGCCGAGGTTGTCGCTGCCGCGATAGTTGGGCTGGAAGACGATCCAGCCTTCAGCCGCCATGAGCTGCGCCATCGCGCTGAACGACATCTTCGACGATGCCGTCGGGCCGCCGTGGATGTAGAGCACGAGCGGATATTTTCTGCTCG